>NZ_AUNJ01000246.1 GCF_000447775.1 Bacteriovorax sp. DB6_IX | reverse complement strand
TGCAAGAGGTATGATCTTAACGGTAAACCATATCTCTATGAAGATGGAATCTGGAAAGCCGAAAGTTTTTATAAGAGATTAAAGAAAAGAAGAAATAAAAAAGCCCCTAAGAATTAGGGGCTTTCTTTTTATTAGTAACCTACATAAACATTTACCTACTATTATATTTACTATAGTAAGCTTGGTTTTATTAAATCTAATTAATGGTATTTATCGTAAACCTAATATCAACATCTCTCAGGAGATTCGTTCATATACTTTTAATAAGAACTTTCTAGATACTTTTAGTCTTGGAAATCGACGACTCGTCTCATCTTTTCTTTGGACTAAAACATTGATCGAATCAGATATTGAACATGTGAATGATAAAAAATCTTGGATGTATTATCGTTTCGATACTATTTCACACCTAGATCCTTTTTTTTATGAGAACTACCTCTTCGGTGGTATCTATCTCTCAATCATTAAAGATGACTTAACTGGTGCTGCCGATATTTACGAGAAAGGACTTCTTCACTATCCTACAGATTATCGCCTACTCTACAATGCTGCCTTCAATTACTATTTTGAAATGGGTAATAAAGAAAAAGCTCTTGAAAAGTACAATCTCCTACTTCACCATCCTTATGCAAAGAACTTTAAAATTCTTCCTCGCTTGATTGCAACAATCTCGAATGATTCAGAAGATAAAGAACTAGGTTTCCAGCTTCTTCTAGAGTCTTACTTAAAAATGGATGAGGGTATTTTGAAAGAAAGAACTCATCAATCATTATATGCGTTAAGAAGCGAGATCGATCTTAACTGTTTGAATAAAAAAGGTACCAACTGCAAGAGGTATGATCTTAACGGTAAACCATATCTCTATGAAGATGGAATCTGGAAAGCCGAAAGTTTTTATAAGAGATTAAAGAAAAGAAGAAATAAAAAAGCCCCTAAGAATTAGGGGCTTTCTTTTTATTAGTAACCTACATTAATTTGTAGAAGTTGCTTATCTTGGTCAATGGCCCACTTATCAGCTAAAGCTGCTGTGTTCTTATCAGACACAAGAACTCCAATCGCACCTGCGATGAAAAAACCTCCATCGTCATCAACACTTGGAGCAGTTGTAGAAGTACCACCGCCCATATTAGCTGCTGCAGGAATAGCAAACGCAAGATCTCCAATTTCCATTCTTGATCCACCAACTGTTTTAAAGGCTTCAACACCAAATTGAAGATCAGTACAAGCTGTTGCTCCACCGTTTGATCTTACGATCCCATTCGCTGTTGCGTTAGCTGCAGCGAAACCAATAGCATAATAAGTTGAACCTTGTGTTGGATTAGTTGCATCCCATGAACCAGTTGGAGAAACGAAACCTGCTGAACCAAGACAAGTTCCAAAGGCATCAAAGTCAGTTTGCAGTGATGTTTCTGCAGAATAAATTGATGCTAACTGTAGCTTAGCTTCAGATGTTTTTGATTTTGCTTGATACTTTTTAAAGTTAGGAATAGCTACCGCAGAGAGGATACCGATGATGGCAACAACAACCATCAGCTCCACCAGGGTAAAACCTTCTGATGACTTCATTTTCATTCTAGACTCCTTAGTTAACCAATTGAGATGGCTAAAATATTAAGTTTTTTTGAGAGTAACCCCCTAAAGACATTGAGAGACTTTAGGAAAAATTAACACTCTATGGATATTCTATTTAAACTCTAAATTTTGTGCAACTTATACAAAAATTGCAGGTATTTACACACTCTGAGTATTAAAAAATGCCAACAATTCATGGTTTTTAGGCACCTCCACCGGCCATAAACATTGGTAAGTAAATTGCAACAAGGATAGTGGCAATAATTGACCCTAAAACTACGATAATTAGTGGCTCCATCATTTTTGTTGCTGCCCCAATGGCCTCATTTACTTCTTCTTCAAATACCTCAGAAATTTTCTCTAACATTCCGTCAATTGAACCCGTTTGTTCACCAACTTTAATCATTTGCGAAACCATCTCGGGAAAATATTCAATTTTCATGAGGGGTTCTGTCAAAGTTTTCCCTTCAATAACTTTCTTCTTAACCTCATCAAGGTCATCAGCAATAATCGAATTATCAATTGTCTCAACACAGATCTCAAGTGCATCAATAAGAGACACCCCGGATGATAGAAGTGTTGCTAAAGTTCTTGAAAAAGTACTTAGATTTCCCTTAATTACAATTGTTCCAAATGCCGGGACATTCATACTAAGTCTATCAAAGAACCTTTTTCCCACTGGGGTCTTCTTCCAACTTGAAAGAATCATTCCCACAAAGATAAGACCAGGGACTCCATACATAGAGTATTTACCAAAAAAGTCACTGGCATCAATTACAAATTGAGTAATGGCCGGAATTTGCTGCCCCGTCTCAAGAAGCATCCCAACGAATTGCGGTACAACGAATGTAATAAGGGCCCAAACAACCCCCGCACCAATCAAACTTACGATGAGAGGATAACTCATCGCCGATTTAATTTGTGATTTTGTTTTCTCTTGTTTTTCCAAGTGAATTGATAATTTATCCAAGATTGTATCTAAGATCCCCCCAACCTCACCGGCCTTTACAAGGTTACAATATAGTCTCGAAAACCCATGCTGCTTAGACATACTTTCAGCAAGCGTCTTCCCCTCTGCAACATCTCTTGCAATTGATTTCACAGCTTTTTTTAAAGATGGGTTCTTCTCTGATTTAAATAGAATTTCAAGGGCCATCATAATGGGAACACCAGCATTAATCATAATAGACATTTGCTTGGTAAACGTTGTTAACTCTTTCGTACCAAAGGCCTTTGCAAAACCTTTTTCAATCATCCACTCCCCAAGATCGAACTCAAGGATTGAAGGAGGTGTAATTTTCTTAATACGAGCACCCTGTGCTCTTAGAAGTTTACGAGCTTCCTTTTCTGATGTTGCTTCAATTTTACCGGAAGTTCTTCGACCATTTTTATCGAGTCCTTCCCAAGACCACATACCCATTATTTAAAAACCTTTATCTACTTTTTACACCTAATTGAGGACCTAATTCCTCAGGGTTTGTTGAATAAGACATTGCTGTTTCAACATCAATCTGTCCAGAATCAACGTGCTTACGAATACTCTGGTTCATAGTTATCATTCCTGTTTTATCTTGCCCGATTTGCATCTGAGAGTAAATCTGGTGAATTTTGTCCTCTCTAATCAAGTTTCGAATCGCCGGTGTCGGTACTAAAATCTCCATTGCAAGACATCTTCCCGGCTCAAAAGATTTTGGAAGAAGTTGCTGAGACACAACACCTTGAAGAACAAATGACAATAGTGTTCTGACCTGATCCTGTTGATGTGAAGGGAAAACGTTAATTAGACGGTTAATAGTTTGCACACATGAATTCGTGTGAAGTGTTCCAAAAACTAAGTGACCTGTTTCAGCAACTGTTAGTGCTGCTTCAATCGTTTCTACATCCCTCATCTCTCCAACAAGTACAATATCTGGATCCTGTCTAAGAAGTCCCTTCAGTGCATTTTCAAAAGAAAGAGAGTCTCTTCCAATCTCCCTTTGGTTTACAACACAAGTCTTATGAGGGTGTACGAATTCTACAGGATCCTCGAGAGTCATAATATGACCAGCTTCCATTTCATTAAGTCTATCAATCATGGCAGCAAGTGTTGTTGACTTACCAGAACCAGTTGGCCCTGTTACAAGAATTAGACCGTTGAAACATCCGACATTTCCATCAGTACGTTTGGTAGATTTAGTGATTTGAAATCAGGAATTATACTTGGAATTAAACGAAATACTGCAGCAACACCACCCTTAGAGTAAAATACATTCCCTCTAAAACGCGCTAGCCCCTTAATCCCAAAAGAGAAGTCCAGATCTAGATTTTTTTCAAATTCATTTTTCTGCTCTTCTGTTAAAACCTGATATATAAGCTCTTTAGAAGTTGTAGGATTCAACGCGGGAACTTTTACTCTTACCACCTCACCATTGACTCTCATTGCTGGAGAAGTTCCTGGTGTAAGGTGTAAATCCGACCCGCCATTATCTGTCATCAACTTAAAAAGCTGTTGAATCTTTAATGACTCAGTTGTTAATTGCTGTGTTTTTGTGTTGTCACTTACTTGTGTTTTTCTAGTAGTGTTCGACATAATCTTCCCTAAAACTTATCCGCACTTGAATTACTAATTGCTTCACTAATTGTTGTAGCGCCCTCAGCGACTTTAGTTAAAGCAGACATACGCAATGTTTTCATTCCATCTAAAATCGCTTGTCTTTTAATTTCATCAGAACTCGCATTTTTTAATACGAGTTCCTTAATTCCTGGAGACATCTCTAATACTTCGTAAATAGCGACACGACCTTTATAACCTGTATTATTACAGTGAGCGCATCCCGCTCCTTTATAAACTTTTAAATTCTCAGCTGATGCTGGTGCGATACCACAAGCAACCAATTCTTCTATTGAAACATCCTTATCTTCTTCTTTACAGTTCTCACAAATTCGACGACAAAGTCTTTGAGCAACTACAACATTCAGGGAGCCTGTCACGAGAAATGGTTCGAGCTCCATGTTAAGTAGTCTTGTTACAGTTGAAGGAGCATCATTCGTGTGAAGAGTAGAAAGAACCATGTGTCCCGTAAGTGCAGCCTCGACAGCAATTTCTGCAACTTCAGCATCCCTAATCTCTCCAACCATGATAATATCAGGGTCTTGACGAAGAAAGGCTTTCAGAGCTGAGGCAAATGTTAATCCAACCTCTTTTCTTACGTTAACTTGGTTAATACCTTCTAAGTTAAACTCACAAGGGTCTTCTGCAGTTGAAATATTTTTATCAATCTTATTTAGTTCTGCCAGAGCAGAGTATAGTGTTGTTGTCTTACCTGAACCTGTCGGTCCTGTTACAAGACACATCCCATAAGGTTGGTGAATACCGTTTTGAAAGACTTTAATTTGATCTGGCTCAAACCCGAGCTTGGTCATATCAAGCTGTAAATTTGATTGATCGAGAAGTCTCAGAACAACTTTCTCACCAAATAAGGTCGGTAGCGAAGAAACCCTGTAGTCGATAGGTTTTCCACCAACAGAAAGTTTAATACGCCCATCTTGTGGTTTACGCTTTTCTGAAATATCAAGCTGAGCAAGAATCTTTAGTCTTGAAATAATTGGAAGCATCAAACTCTTAGGAGGTTGTGAAACCTCAACTAAAGAACCATCTAGTCTAAATCTAATTCTGAAATTATTTTCATATGGTTCAATATGAATATCTGAAACTTTTTTAATAAAGGCATCTGCAAGGATTCTATTTACGAATCGAATAACATCATCACCAATATCTTCTTCATTCACATCTTCCTGAGGAGTCGTCTCAGCTCTAATTTCTTTAACAGTTTCCAAGAGTTCATCAATAGATTCTTGAATATTTTCAAAAATCTTTCCCCAAGCAGAAATGCTTGTCATAATGAATTCTACAGGGTGCTGAAAGAGTGTTTGAAGCTCTGCTTGTAGCTCTTTAATTGATGGATCATAGATCGCAATA
>NZ_AUNJ01000245.1 GCF_000447775.1 Bacteriovorax sp. DB6_IX | reverse complement strand
GTTTGATGGCAAATGAAAGCGGGAGTTTTATCAATTCTTGGGCCGATCTCATCGTTGAAGAGAATACAAAGTGTAAATGGATAAATGCAAAAAAACTATCAGGCCTAAGTCTTCCAATTCGTCATGGTGAAGGTAATTTAACGGCTAGACAGGGTATGAATCCAGATGTTCTTAAGTCTCTAGAAGAGAGAGGGAATATCGTTCTTCGCTACAAAGAGGATGTTAATGGATCATTAGGGCAGATCGCTGGTATTTGTTCTGATGACGGTTTGATATTTGGTTTAATGCCACATCCTGAGGCAAATTATTTTAAGGCAACAAGTAAAAGACAGCATACTAATGATTCACCACTTGAAAAAGATAGTGGTGCACATTTCTTTGATACAATTATTGATTATTTAAAACGAGAGTTAGACCATGTATAGACCACTGAAAATTAAGAGAGCATTAATAAGTGTAAGCGATAAGAGTCATCTAGAAGATATTGCTCAGGCCCTTGTCGATAATAATGTTGAAATCATTTCTTCTGGAGGAACGGGAAAATATCTTTCAGATAAGGGCATTCCTTGGACAGCAGTAGAAAAAGTCACTGGTAACCCAGAAGCATTTGGTGGGCGAATGAAAACACTCAGTTTTCAGATCTCATCTTCACTCTTGTACCGAAGAGATCATAATGAAGATATTCAACAGGCCTTAGAGTTAGGTATTGAACCAATCGACTTAGTCATTTGTAATCTTTATCCTTTTGTTGAAACGGCCAAAAAGACAAGTGAGCTTGCTACGCTTATAGAGAATATTGATATTGGTGGTCCAACAATGGTTAGAGCAGCAGCGAAGAATTTCAAAGATGTTCTCGTTTGTGTTAATCCCAATGATTATGAAAGTATTATTGAGCAGCTTCAAAGTTCAAAAGGTGTCGTAAGTTTTGACTTTAGACAAGCTCAAGCACTAAAGGCCTTTAAACATACTGCAGAGTATGACGTGGCAATTTCACAAACACTATCAAACCAGCTAGAAAATGATATTGAAAAAGAGAGTCTTTATATCCCATTGTCTAGAGGTACGAAACTTCGTTACGGTGAAAATCCTCATCAATGGGCCAAGGTTGTTTGTGATCAGAGTATGGATCAAACTCTTGCTGATATTTCCCCGCTTCAGGGAAAAGCCTTGTCTTATAATAATCTTCTTGATGCAGATGCAGCTTTTCGTTGTACCAGTGATCTAAATAAGGTTTTTCCTGAGAAGTTCATTACGACTATTATTAAACACGCCAATCCTTGTGGTGTTGCAATGGGGACAAACTCATTAAATAGTCTTGAAAAAGCATGGGCCGGAGATCCTATAAGTAGTTTTGGAAGTATCGTCTGTTTTAACAAGGAAATAGATGTCGAAGTCGCACACTTCTTAACTAGTAAATTTGTAGAAGTTGTTATTGCTCCTCGTTTTACAGAAGGTGCTCTTAGAATTTTTAGTTCTAAGAAGAATTTAAGGGTTATAAAGTTAAGTCCTATTGATAGTTTCAAAAATCAACCTATGGTTCGCTCGATTTATGGAGGATGGGTTGTTCAGGAAGAAGATTGCCTGACTGATGTTGAATTCCAGCCTGTTACGAGGAACTTGAGTTGTCATGAAGATCTTGAACTTCTAAGCTTTGGTAGTATTGTCACAAAACATCTAAAAAGTAATGCTATCTCACTTGTGTGTCGAAGTCGTGGTGACTTAGTTCTAGCAGGTGCAGGTATGGGAAATCCAAATAGACTAGTAAGTACAGAGCAAGCGATTTCTAAAGCAATTGATAACGATGTTAATCTTTCTGAATGTACCCTTATTTCAGATGCCTTCTTTCCATTTAGGGACAATGTCGATTTAGCAAAGAAATATCGAATTAATAGAATCGTTCAACCAGGTGGAAGCATTAAAGATAATGAGGTTATTCAAGCTTGTGATGAGCATGGAATCTCAATGTGTTTTACTGGACGTAGACATTTTAGACATTAGGAGACAATGTATGAATTATCAAGAGGCCGGTGTTGATATTGAAAAGGGGGATCTCTTTGTTGAGAAGATTAAGAAAAAAGTTCTCTCTACTTATAATAATAAAGTCGTTGCAGGTGTAGGAGGTTTTAGTTGCCTCTACGAAGTTTCTCCAGATAAGTATCTTGCAGCAGGAACAGATGGAGTTGGTACAAAACTAAAGCTTGCTATTGAATTAGATATTCATAATACAATTGGTATCGACCTTGTCGCTATGTGTGTTAATGATATTCTTTGTACTGGAGCCAAACCACTTTTCTTTATGGACTATATGGCAACTTCTCAATTAAACCTAGAAACATGTGAGGCCATTATTGAGGGGGTCGTAAAAGGATGTCAAAAATCTCAAATGCCACTAATTGGCGGTGAGACTGCTGAAATGCCTGGGATGTATGCTGCTGGTGACTACGATCTTGCTGGATTCTGTGTGGGAGAAGTCAAAAAAAGAGACGTTATTGACGGGAGTAAAATTACTTCAAAAGATAAATTGATCGCTATTTCTTCATCCGGCTTTCATTCTAATGGTTATTCACTGATCAGAAAGCTCGTTGAAGATGAATCAAATGAGCTTAAAGAGAAGCTATTAAAACCTACTCATATCTACTTTGATATACTGGAAGCATTAAAAAACTATGAAGCGATTAATCTTAATGGAATTGCTCACATCACAGGGGGAGGGATTCACAATATTGATCGCATTATGGGAAATCATACTTATCAAATCAATAATCTTCCAGACTATGAGAGTCATGATTTTAAAAGTAAAGTCTGTGATTCAATAGCTTATATTAGTAAGAAGTCTATGCTTAATAATGATGAACTCTATAAGACATTTAATATGGGAATGGGACTCGTACTCATTTCACCAAATGTTGACCAAGTAACAGAAATGGCAAGAGAACTTGGGTATATGAGTTGGGTTATA
>NZ_AUNJ01000244.1 GCF_000447775.1 Bacteriovorax sp. DB6_IX | reverse complement strand
GAATGTTAATGAGGCCTTTTCTTTTGTTAAGAAACTAAAAGAGAAGGGACTTCTTTATTACTTTGAGCCACAAGTAAAATCCCTTGTTGGAGAAGAGGTTAAGATTCTTGTTGAGTATTCAGGTGTAAAAGAAAGGGCTCTCGAGGTCTTAGGGAAAATGATTTCTGAGCAAATTGCAGATAATAGAGTCGTAAAGAGAAATGGAGAGCTTCCATTTGTATTTAATATTGAAGATATGACAAAA
>NZ_AUNJ01000243.1 GCF_000447775.1 Bacteriovorax sp. DB6_IX | reverse complement strand
ANAAAAAAAGCTCCCGTTAGGGAGCTTTCTGTATATAAAAGACTAGATCTTAGATCCTCTTCTCTTCATTCTGTTAGCTTTTGCACGTCTTTTTTCAGCCGCTTCAAGCTTTTCTTTGTTCAGTAGAGAAGGCTTCTTGTACTCTTTTCTCTTTCTATACTCTTTGATAACACCGAAAGCCTCACAGTATCTCTTAAATTTTCTAAGAGCTTTGTCTGCTGGGAACTTATCGTCGATATCAATCTTGATAGTATAATCTTTACCTGCCATGTTCATTCACCTCCTTCTTGCAAAACATTATAGATTCCTTTAACGAAATCTCCTAAAGGGTTCTCCACCACCGAAGTGATAAAGGTTAGAGTAATTAAATAGCCCTTTAAGGAAACCTAAGTTATGATAAGTGGGCTTCTGTGTCAACCAAATAAAGGGGATTTGTCTTGCAACAAGGCCTATTTTCGACAAATGATGAAAATTCTACTGGAACGCCTCTAGCACATCGTGCCAGGCCTCATCGTCGTGAAGACTATGTCGGGTTGAACACACTCATTAAGAGATACCCATTTCTGAGTTCAGATAAATTTCCTAGTCTCCTCATTTGGGGACCCCCTGGAACAGGGAAAACAACCTTAGCACAAGTTCTGACGGAGCATTCAGACAAAGAATTTCATACATTTAGCGCAGTTCTCTCAGGAGTTGCCGATCTTAAGAAGCTCATTGCTCAAGTTAAAGAGACCAAATCACTCTATGGTAAGGATTCAGTTATCTTCATCGATGAGATTCATCGCTTCAATAAGGCTCAACAGGATGCCCTCCTTCCCCATGTGGAAAGTGGGAGTTTTGTTCTTATTGGTGCCACCACAGAGAACCCAAGAAGTAGTGTTAACAGAGCGCTACTCTCGCGTATGCAAATTGTCGAGCTCTACACTCACAAGCATGCTAATCTCGTTCAGATCCTCGTGAAAACGGCCCAAAAAGAGGGCGTTGAGTTTGAAAAGGATGAGTTTGAGCTCATGGCAGAGTACTCAAATGGAGATGCGAGAAAGGCGCTTAATAATCTAGAGATGGGAATAGAGCTCAAAAAGGCAGACGAGTTTGAATTAGATAAGTTTAAGAAGATCATTCTTGAGAATGCTCGAAATTATGATAGCAATCAAGACAGACACTATGATGTCATCTCAGCCTTTATAAAGAGTATGAGAGGCTCTGATCCAGATGCAGCACTGCTATGGCTGGCCGTAATGCTAGATGGTGGAGAAGACCCAGTCTTTATCGCAAGAAGACTTGTGATCTTTGCCTCAGAAGATGTTGGCAATGCCGATTTACAAGCTTTAAATATGGCCGTTAATGGTCTCCAGGTCGTCCAACAAATAGGAATGCCAGAGGCTAGAATTACTCTGTCTCAAGTGACGACCTATCTTGCAAGTACAGTTAAAAGCAATGCAGCTTATATGGCAATTAACGAAGCTTTGGATTATGTCCAATCAAATCCAACTCAGGAAGTTCCTCTACACTTAAGGAACTTCCCACCAAAGAACCACCCAGTAAAATACAAGTACCCTCATGCTGAACCAGGAAGTTTTGTTAAGCAAGAGTACGCACCTCCTCAAGCGCCTCAGTTTTATAGACCTAAGGACAATGGAGTTGAAAAAAATATCAAGGATAGATTGAGTAAATTATGGAATGGAAAAAAGACCTACTAAGTACACCTGTTAAATTTCTTTTTATAGCTCTATGCCTTACATCATGTAAGAACCCACTTCTTCATCACAACTCTCCTATTGATGTAGTTATAGAAGAAAACTTTTTTGAGCAAAGAACTTGTATTATTGGAGACACAGGAACAGGAAGCTCCGATCAATTCTTAGTGGCCAAGGCCCTGGCCCAAGATGTTTGCCATAATATTATTCATACAGGAGACCTTATTTATCCAAAAGGTTTAAAGAATGCTTCTTCGGAACAATTCCAAAGTAAATTCTCTGCACCTTTTAAAGAGAATCTTGAAGTCTCACGCTTCTTTTTAACTTTAGGTAATCATGATTACAGAAGAAACCCTAAGGCCTGGCTTGATATCGCAAGAGAGAATGAAGCTCTTATCTATCCCCATCCTTTTTACGGTGTGAAGTTTAAGGACGCTTGCCTTACTTTCATCGATACCAATTTGAACTTTAGAAAAGGCCAAGAACTGTGGCTGCAAGATCAAATCAAAGACTTCAATGAAACTTGTAAGATTAAAATTGCTATCGCCCATCATCCTCTTATCAGTAGCGGCCATCATGGGAAGGCCCATGGAATGGTAGACAAATTTCTTTCTCAATATATTCTTAGCAATTACGACCTCTACCTTGCGGGTCATGATCATCAACTCTCAATTGAAACAAAGCTCAGTGGAACCGCCTTGGCGATCAGTGGCGCTGGTGCAAAAATTCGACCGATAAAAAATAAAAAGGCCACTTATTCTCTAAGTGACCTTGGGTATATGGTTTTATCTTTTGAAAATGATAAAGCGACTCTAGATATTAAACGAGTCGATGAGAGTGGTATTGCCCATACGGCCTTTACCTACCCTTTAGAGATTAAAAGAAATTAATCCCAACGACTAAAAACTACAAATGCGTTAGTTTGAAGATCTTTTGTAATAAAGAAGTAACCTAGACTAGATTCTACGTAACAACTCACAGAGTAGTCTCTCCCCTTGATAAGTTGCTTACAAGAACTCTTTGTTCTTCCCATTGGACCATGTCCAAAATTAATATCTGATCTTCCATCACATCCGTGAAGATCAAGTGTTCCTCTTACAATTGAAATGGCCTGAGTGAGATAATCCTTCTCATCTCCTAGAACAACCATGCTATCTGTATCAACCTTGAACGAGCGACTATCAACTGCAAAATCGTAAGTTAGTTTGCTAAGGCAAGTATCCTTGCTAGCAAAAGCATTTAAAGAAAAGAAAACTGCTAAACCCAACATTAACGTTTTTGTCATATTTGTACTCCCACTGTGTTTGTGCGTGATGAATCTTATATTGAATTCCCTACGCTTTGGCAAAGAAAACTAAACAACAAGATCATGACGCATCGAAGCTAGTTGTTGAAATCACGTTTTTTTTCGTTTTTATTAGTTCAGACTTAATTTTATTATTAGCAATGGTAATATTTGTGTGTATTATGTGTGCAGTTTTTACAGGGGACAACAATGAACAAACTACTTTTAACAGCACTTTTACTAGTTTCGTTTACAACTGCTGCGGGGGAATTACACCACTACTATCCTTCAAAGGTTAAAACTCTTATGACAAATGCAAACGGGGAAGCATTAAAGTCATACTTATTTGCCGTACTAAATAGTACTCACCAAATGAATAAGAGTGGCCAGGATACGCTAGGATGTGAAAATAGCGGTGGTAAGTGTTACAACCAAAAATCTCTTGGATACAAGGGAGCGAGAAAAGTTCTATTTGGTAATCTTCACCTTGAAAAGGATGCTGACGGTTACTACATTAAAGATGTTTATTGTAGAAAAGAATTTAGAAGAAGACACACGAGAATGGGACCAGGACAAATCCCTAACTCAAATGTTGTGAACTGTGAGCATACTTGGCCACAGTCAAAATTCTCTTCTAGATTTAATAAGGGAATGCAAAAGTCAGACCTACACCACCTTTTCCCAACTGATAGCCACGCTAACTCTATCAGAGGAAATCACAACTTCGGTGACGGTGGATCAACTGTAGATTCAGACTGTACAGCTTCTTACAGCTCAGGTTCTAAATTTGAAGTACCTGATGAGCACAAAGGAAATGTTGCTAGAGCAATGTTCTACTTCTCAACGAGATACCAGAAGCAACTGGATAGAAATCACGAAGAGACACTTAGAAGATGGCACCTACAAGATCCTGTTGATGCTGCTGAAAGAGAAAGAAATGACATGATCTTCAATGTCCAGCAAAACAGAAACCCATTCATCGACATGCCAGAGCTTGTTGATATGATCACAGATTTCTAAAAAAATTAAATTTCAAATACCAAGGCCCACATTATGTGGGCCTTTTAGTTTCTAAAGAAAGTTTTTTTACTCATCAAATCCTGACAAAATAAATCCCAAAAGTAAGAAAAAACTATTGGCAAAAGCGCAAAAGATCTAGGTATCATTTTTATGGGAGCGACTAGGGAGCCACAATTGAAATTCTTAACCTTATTATTTTTGTTATTACCTAATGCATTTGCCGCCAACTCTACCTACTATCCAATTGAAACAGTTACAACATTCGAAGAAAGCCAATTAAGAGATGATGAACTCAAGAGAGCAATCTTTGAACTACTTAATACTGAACACCAAAAGAATCCTGGCGATCATGATTCTCTAGGTTGTGGAAACGGGACAGGAGTTTGTTACAGACAAAAGTCTAATAGTTACAAAACAGCTAAGAAGATTCTCTTTGGTAAGCTCCACCTCTCTAAAAATAATTCCGGTGATTACCAAGTTTATGATGTTTACTGTAGAAAAACATATGATCGCTACAGTGACTCTATTGGTAAAGTAGGTCCTGATATGGTTCCTAATCACCAAGTTGTTAACTGTGAGCACACATGGCCACAATCAAAGTTTTCAACAAGATTTAATAAAGGAATTCAAAGAGGAGATCTCCACCACCTCTACCCAACGGACTCTAAGGCTAACAGCATGAGAGGAAATCATGACTTTGGTATTGTAAAAAATGGAAGAGCTCCAACTCATAACTGTGATGCTTCATCTTTTGCAAATAATACTTTTGAGCCACCAGCGGAACATAAAGGAAATGTTGCAAGAGCAATGTTCTATTTCTCAGTGAGATATCAACTTCAAATTAACTCAAAAATGGAGAAGGCCTTAAAGCTTTGGCACGAGCAAGACCCTGTTGATGATGAAGAAAGAGAAAGAAATGAGAGAATCTATGAAGTTCAACAGAATAGAAACCCTTTCATTGATTATCCACATCTCGTAGATCTTATTAAAAACTTTAAAAATACAAAAGCCTCCATAACGGAGGCTTTTTTATTATAATATCGACCAGATTCTTCAACTTCCACAATAACCGCTACTTCAATTTTAACTTCAGCGTTACCGTCTAATAACTTTCTTCACATAAAGGGGAACTACAACAAACAACTTCAACTTTTATGATCTGGCCTTCACTTCAAAAGACTTTGGGGGTTTTACACCCAAATAGTATTTGGCACAATGCCCCCTAAACTTTTTACA
>NZ_AUNJ01000242.1 GCF_000447775.1 Bacteriovorax sp. DB6_IX | reverse complement strand
AAGCGAATTCTGATTTTCTTAATATGATTAAGAACAAAGAAATCAATCTTGCTTTTGACGATGGTGAGATCAACACTATTAGCTTCACAACGAATAAGTATGGAATAACAACCGCAACTTATAAAGATGAAAGAGGAAAAGAAGTCAAAGGGATGAGTTTAAGATTTGTCATTGTTGATGATGTTGAATACCTAAAATTATACAAAGACCGCAAGGCGCCAAGTGGAACTTATAAGTA
>NZ_AUNJ01000241.1 GCF_000447775.1 Bacteriovorax sp. DB6_IX | reverse complement strand
CTTCTTCATTAAGTCATTGTTTTTAAAAGGAACTTTTACTGCTAGAGCACTTGCTGATGCTGTCGCAATCAGTAGTGAAATAAGTGTATTTTTCATTCTCCCTCCAAAAGGTGATATTTATTGGTTTGACTTATCAAACTTTCGTTCTTATAAAATACTCATGTTCTAAAGGCAATACATTTTTTTGGAAATATAAATATGAAAGGGTACATCTTTTTAATTCTCGCTACTTTTAGTGTTCACGCATTTTCAAGTGACATTGATCAACAACTAAAAAAACTTATTAAAGATAATAATCTGCAAGCGCTAGAGCCGTCTTTTAAGGAAGACATTCATGTCATTAGATTAGGACAACGTCTTTTTAGCGAAAGAGAATTAAGTGGTAATAGAGATATTACATGTATGCACTGTCATCATCCGGCACTTGGAACAAGTGATAGGCTCCCCCTTCCTATTGGGGCAGGAGGAATTGGTCTTGGTCCCAATCGTCAACAGTCAAAGGCCCAAGTCATCCCTAGAAACTCACCTGCTCTTATTAACCTAGGTTATCGTGAGATTAATGATATGTTCTGGGATGGTCGTGTTTCCTATGACCATAAAACAAAAGCTCTTCAAACACCTGAGCCTGCGTTGAATGGAAGATCACCCGAAGCAAAAGAAATTGCTAAAATGCTAACAAGCTCACTTGCTGCCCAAGTCATCTTTCCTATCACAAGCAAAGAAGAGATGCGCGGATTTGAAAATAATGAACTCTCTAAGGCCCAGAGTAACCTTGAAGTCTGGAACTTAGTGATGAAGCGTCTTCTGCATGGGGAATATAAAGACTTTTATAGAGAACAATTCTCAAAGGCTTTCCCAAAAACGAAGATCGAAGATTTTAATATTGGTCATGTTGGTAATGCTCTAGCAGCTTTTATTTCTTACAACTTTAACCTTATCAACACACCTTATGATCGCTATCTTAAAGGTGATCTCAATGCCATGACACACTCCGAGAAAAAAGGCCTTAAGGTTTTTCTAACTCGAGGAAAGTGTGTTAATTGTCATGCAGGAAAACACCTTTCAAATTTTCAATACAAGACAACGGGAACACCTCAAATTGGAACAGTCGATTCACCAAAATTAGATGATCAGGGAAGATTCGAAGTTACTGGAGTAAAAAGAGATCTTTATAAGTTTAGAACACCTCCCCTTCGAAATATTATTCTGACAGCACCTTATATGCACTCAGGAGTCTTCTTTACCCTAGAAGAAGTTATCGAACACTATGACAATGTAAAGAAGTCTATGGCCAATTTTGAAGTCTCTAGCGATATTCAAAAATTCTATGATGAGAAAATTGTTCTGGATAAGGACCCGCGTAGAAATAAGCTTCGATTCCAACTGATGAGCATTGGAGAATTACGCAAAGGTTTAAAGCTGACTGATAGTGAGAAAAAAGACCTTCTTAACTTTATGAAAGACGCACTCACTGACGACAGAGTAAGAGCTGCTACGAATTCCGAATTTGCTTTTCAATAACGTCCAGCCATTCTCGTTGAAGATGAATATTGGGTGGTAGAGGATGTCGATAAAGAGGTGCCACTTTTTCATAACCATGAGAGTTATACTTTAAGAGAAGTTTATCTGCTATTTCAGCATACGGCACCAGACTCTTATCGAGTCCCCAGCCTTTTATAATTGGGATATCGCCGCTGAGATATTTCATCAACTCAGCCTTTCGCTTCGACGAAAAAATACTATGAATATCGGACTTATAGGAGCTTAACTTTTGATAGAACTCACGGCTCTTTGAAATTCGTACATCAGAAAGATTAAGTACCGCCGCATGATTAAATTCAAGACGGTCCATTAAACGCATAACTTGATACTGAGTATTATCTGGCTTGGCCAATGAGTAGATCTTCTTCTTTCGAGGAGTCCAATCTTTTTGAATGACTCCACCAATCAGAGGTTTTGAGGAACCAGGATTCATCATGACCACAACAAGATCATAATCTTGCTGCTCAGAGCTCTTACGTTGAATTCTAAGCACGCTACGATAACTATCCTGCTTATCTTCTTTTAAAGTATAATAATGTCCAGAAACATTGAAATCACTAGTCTTCATGGTCCTCTTTATTTAAAAGGAAAAAGTAATTCTGACTTAAGAGAATGTTCTTCTGTTCCCTCAACTCCAAAAGATGTTACCTTCTTATTCTTAGAGAGTACACATGTCCCAAAAAGCTTATCCCAGACACTTAATACAATACCAAAGTTCGTGTCGTAAAATTCTCTATCTTTTGCATGGTGAATCTGATGTTGCGCAGGACTAATAAAGAGGTGCTCTAGAAAACCAAAGCTAATCCAAATATGCGAGTGACGTAGATTGCTTCCGCAGATATTAAAAGAAAGCCAATCATATTAACTCCTAGAATATCAATTCCTCCAACTTGCTTTTGAAAGAAGAATGTAAATATTCCTGCACTTAAACCTGCCGCGAGAGCGTTTCTAATCTGAGCAAACACGACTTCTACAGGGTGAGCTCTGTAAAGAGAAAATGGCGTCAGTACTTCGGCAGAGTGATGAGTTCGATGAAACTTCCACAAGAAGGAGTTCATATGCATTAAGTAGTGCATATAGAACCTGAAGAAGTCACTAATAAGAAATGAAAGAAGCGTAAAGATCACTAGTAATAATTCACTCGAAAGCTTCGGAGCCTCATATCCAGGAAAGAGCCAGAACATTCCTTTCATAAAATAGACTGAAATTGTAAAAGAGCTAATCATCCAAGGAGCTAGCAATAGTACTTTAAAGATAGCATTGAAGAAGTAGAGCTTATAATCAACTATGGCCGATGGGTGTAACCATATCTCTTTATTAAAAATAGCTTTAACTCTCTCTTTATAAGAATCTTTCTTAATAAAGATAAGCGCTAAGATAAGCGCTGAGAAAATATTCATATAA
>NZ_AUNJ01000240.1 GCF_000447775.1 Bacteriovorax sp. DB6_IX | reverse complement strand
CAGATACAATGGCCAATATCTACGCCATTTGGAAGCGTCCTGTTTCAATTGTCACTGTAAGTGAGGACAAAGAAATGAGTTACACTTACGACGGACACAGTCTAACAGAAAATAAGTAAAATAATCTTAGAGACGATTGATTTTATCAATCGTCTCTTTCATTTGGTCTGGAATATACTTTAAGATCTCTCCACGCAGTTTTTCATTGTGGACTTCTCTTTTCATACATTGGTTAATTCTATTGATAATTCTTTCTGAACCAGGGGCCTTATTGCAAATTGCATAAGCATTGATATAGGGTGTCTGTTGATTTTCTTTAATAAGAACAAAGGCGATCTTCTCTCTTTGCTCTTGTGTGAGGGCCCGAATATTGTACATAAGACCAATTGGGTAATCGAGTGCGTAGTCAAATCTCTTTCTCAGGAGCATTTTGTAAAACTTTATTGGGTCTGGATCAGTTTTCATGAGGAGTTGGGACTGGCTTGTATTAAGTATCCTTGATACGGCCTCTCCGTAAGTTCCACCTTTTACATGAGCACCCTTAAGTTCCTTATTGTTCATTAATTGAGACAGAGAAATCGCATCATTTTCAAGTTTAAGCTTTTTCAAGACATCCCTTCTTGTGACGATAAAGGAAGTTGGGATTGTAAAAACAGTACTTGAGTAAAACGAGTTGCTAATTTCGTTTGGAAACCCTCCCAAAGCGGCAATACAGTGGTTTCCCTTCTTTGACTCTAGAAAGGCCCTGATTCTTGCAAATGACAGGGCTTGGGCCTTCTTGTGAGTGTATTGTTCGAGACAGTCTTCAAGCATATTCTGATGCTTGTCACCAAAACCAAGCCCTTTATTAGGACCTGAGGTTATGTAGATTGGAGGGTAGTTAAAATTGAGCCAATTTATAGTTTGAGAGTATGTTGTCATACACACAAGCAGAGCCATGAGAGTTTTCTTCATGGGATTATTGTAGCTCAAAAGAAAGTCTCGCAATACAGGGATGATAACTCTATCCTTCATTGACCAAAGTCTTTTTTTATATAAAAATATTATTGTTCACTATTAAAAGGTACTTATTAGAATGATTCTTAGAAATATAAAAGTTCTTATTCTCTTTATTGGGCTTCTTTGCTCTTTTTCAACTCAGGCCAGAAAGTATGTTGCCATTGTCACTAAGGTTAAAGGAAAGGTAACAAAACTAAACCCTGGCGCCATGAAGGCCAATATGGTCAAAAGAGGGGATAAGCTTTATGAAGATACATCACTTGTAACTTCAAAGAGAAGTTTTGTTCGAATTCAATTTCTAGATAAGTCAAAAATTTCACTTGGGCCAAATAGTAAACTTGTGGTAACTCAATTTAAAAAGACAAAGGGTAATGTTATCTCTCTTTTAAAGGGAAGGGTTAGAACAAAAGTTCCACCAGAAAAGGGAAGAGATAAGAATAAATTCTTTATTAAGACAAGAACAGCAGCGCTTGGTGTTCGAGGTACAGAATTCCAAACAATTTATAACCCTCAAAATAAAGTGACAAACCTTCTGACTTTTGAAGGTAGCGTTGCCATGGCCAATATAAAAGATAGAAATCTCGATAAGACAGAAAAAGTTGTCCTCAAAAGAAATCACGAGAATAAAGTTCGCGTGGAAAAAGTTGAAGTATCAAAAGCATCTGATGATTTAGAAAAAATTGATCAAGTCCTAGAGAAGAAAGAAGTTGTTGTCGTCAAGGCCGGACAGTTCTCTGGAACTCTAAATAAGAATAAGAAGGTTTCTCAGCCTGTAAAGATTAACCCACAACAGCTTGGTGTCCTCTACGCAAATGAAAACCTTATTGAAAAAGATGCGAAGGAAACAGTCGTTGCAAAAGATGCTAGTAGTGTAAAGAAATATGTCAAACTCCAGCAGGCTCCTCAGGCAGCACCTCCAGAGGGTTTTTATGACAAGGTTACAGGAGATTATGCTCCAAAATCTGGGGGATTCATCGACTTAAACACTGGTCTCTATATTGCTCCAGAAGCAGATGCTAAATTTAATGAGAAGGAGCAGGTCTATGTTCCTAAGAAAATTGGAAAACTTGATGTTGAGACAGGGGAGTATGTTGCTCCAACTGGGATAAAGCTAGATGCGAGAAAGGGTTTTGTTGTTGAGTCTAAAAAGAAAGAGACAAGTAAGGTTAAAGAGGAACTTCTTGTCGCGACAAAAGATCTTAACCAGTCACTCGCCAAAGAATTATATGTTGATACGGATAAGAAAGAGAAGCTTCCAGAGTTTATAAGATACTCAAATACAGAATTGATGAGTAAGGATATTTTTTCATTCTATCTTGGAGGAAACTCAACACAACTTGATCTCTCTCCAGTTCAACAAAATACAGAGGACGAGCGCTTAAGTCTTGAAGGTGCTTCAGAACTAGGGCTTGTTTGGAAAATGGCCGGAAATGGATTCTTAAGACCAGTAGTTGATTTTTCTATGACAAGTACTAGTTACGATAATGAAGTGAGATATAGTCATCGCTCTAATAAGCTCTTCAAGCTTGGTCTAGGAGCGCATATGTATTTAAATTCAAGATGGAACCTAACAGCTGATTACTCAGTTGTTCAAGAAAATCTTCCTTCTGAAATTAGAAGTAACTCAGGGGAGCTTTATAAGGTTTCATTCACTTCTCTAGGTCTTGGAGCAGAAGGTGTTCTACTTAAAACAGGACAATTTGATATTACGACTCAGCTTAAGGCCCTTGTTAACTTTCATAAGAGTGCAGCCGAGTTGAGTATTAAGAATGGTTATGGATTCTTTGCAAGTCTTGGAGCTGGTTATTGGTATAAGAGAAATCATTACTTCTCTTTTAATCTTTTTAATGAGTATCGTTATTTCGATGTCACACGACTTGATGTAAGTGATTCTGTTAAGTACAAGACTGTTGAACTCTCTAAGAATGGTCTAAGGTTGCAGTATTCTTACATCTTCTAATTGAGGGTCTCTAGCAATATCCATCTCTAAGATATCACCCTGACGAATGAATATATTCTCTCGAATTGGTGAATAGCTTTTCTTTGTTGTGAGCTTCTTTATCGTGTCGATAACTTTTGTACGAGGGTTTTTAAGTTGAGATACTGTCTCAGCATAATCATCCCAAATGAGCGATTGCAAGTGGAGCCAACAATTCATCCCATCATATCTTAAGCAGGCCGTATCGCTTGATTTAAGCCATTTTCTATCCTTGAGTGTGAGATAGATATAGCTTTCAATGATGAGGGCCTCAAAGGGCATTTTCTTATTATAGAGAAAGTACAATTCTTCGATTTCACGTTGGGCACGGTAGAAGTTCCCTTCTTGAATGAGTAGTGCTGTCTTTAAGAGTTTTTGCTCCCTTGTGTGACTTGCCGGTGGTACCACTTTACTTGAAGTTAATCTTGCATTCTTCCAGTTTTCTGTAAGCCAAGAAATTGCTGTCAGTAGCTGGCTATTATTTATCGAAAAAGGTCTTCTCTTATTGGCCGACATAGAATGAGCATAAGAAGTTTTGAATTCTCCTTTCTTAGCTTCAAGTAGCGCCTTGAGATATGAAGAGTTTGAGTTATTGATATCTTCGATAAATTCTTTGGCCTTATCATCTTTATTCGCAATATAGAGCACATACCCCATAAGAGTTCTAATGACATCATCTTGAAAGGCCGCATCCGGAAGAAAGTGGAAGTATTCTGCGGCCAGGTCTTCAATGTTAAAGAGTATGACATACTTCAACCAACTTCTGGTCTCATCAAGTGATGTAAATTTCTTTGTTGCAAACACCTTATTCTCATAAAACTTTGGATCAATAGTGTTGGCCTTTATTTTTTCAAAGAATTCATCATTCAGATATTTAAACCATCTAAATCTTGTTTTGGTATAGGCAAAGTTTCTATTTTGGCAGCGATTCATCTCTAGCTTAAGAGTATTATTTTTCTCCAGGTGAAGCATTGAAGCTACGCGAAGGACGCAAATTTTGTCATAGTACTCATTAGTTAAGAAAATATCTTTTGAGAGAATTTCATAAGTCGTTTTAAAGTCACCAATTGTAAAGTGAGCGAGGGCCAAGTACCTTTGAATGATAGGGATAAAAGGAGTATCTTGGTATTTGATTAAAGTAAGATTTAGAAGTTCAATAGCTCCTTGCACGTTACCATTAAAGAGAGAAAGTTTCGAAGATTTAATATTATTTAAAAGAGTTTGTCTTCGCTGCTGATCCATGCGAAAGAAGAACTCTCTAATTTCAACATCGTTATAAATGCTCCAATCTAAATCATCGTCTAGGCTATTGAGAATTTTGGTTCTCGAATTCAAAGCTTGTTCACTTTGAGCATAAGCAAAGTGAGTAAAAACTTGAGTGAATAATAGTATGATAATGAAATTTCTCATACTAAACCTTTCGGGAATAATTCCGATAACTTAAATACTAAGGATGGACTAAGGTTATAAAGTGAAGCTTTTAAAGATGAAACTGATTATTATAGTCGGATTATTATTGTCGGCTTTTACTACTTCAGCAATTGATGTTGATAGTAACCTTGTTATCAATAATTATCCCTTTTATTCGCGTATTACAGAACTTCACCAAAAAGAGCTTGAGAAAGTTGACCAAAAGTGGATTGACTTAATTAAGTATTATAGGGCCTTCTATGTAGAGGGAGAGAATTTATCATTCTATTGCAAATCAGACCCTAAGGTTTATTACAAAGATCGTTGGCAAAGAGAGAGTGTCATTACTTCTTTTATGGCCACACTTCAAATGATTCTTCTTGAAAATACAATACAGGCCATGGCCCAGTACTCTAAAGAACTCGAATTCTCTGAAGATGAGTATGAGGGGCTTTATTCAAATGCTATTGCTTCAAGTTGTAGTGCTAATATCTCGGTCATGGGTCATAGGCGTATCAAAAAGTATTTCAAAGACAGTTTTGAAAAGGGAAATTACCAGCTTCCATCCATTGAAGGTAATCCGCTTTTTACTAAGAAGATTAATATTAAGCAGTCTAAAGAAGAACGTCTTGTTCGAGAGCTCTATTATACTCTTGGTCTGTTTAAAGCAGCTTGTTCTTGGGGACAGCGCTTTGAGACGCCACGTTTATTAGAAAAACTTTTAAAGAACCCTGTCGTGGCCGCTTATATTACTCGTCAGATGAACTCTATTGAACTTAAAAGAGATAAGGGACAGGGACTTGAGATGCTTCAAAGAAATGAGCAGACAACAAAAGTTCTCTGTGATGGACTAATATGCCGTAAGAAGAATTTTAGAGACTTTAATTTGGAATTTCCAAAAGGAATTGGCTCTAGTAGTTACTTCGATGATATGAAGGCCCTATATTGCCAGGATATCAGAGATCTTAAAGCGGAAGACGAGCCTGAGTTAGCGAGTCAGTATAAAGAAGTTTTTAATGAATACTCTGGTGATAAAGAGACAAGATTGATTTCACAATTTGTGGCTCTTATTACTAAGTTTAGTGACTTCAACGTGTGGACAGATAATAAGACAATTCTGACTCAATATTTGAAATCAGGAATGGAGTATTTCTGGGATACTTGGGCAAAGCAGACTGTTGATAAAAGGGTTCAAAATCTTAGTTATGAAGAGCCTCTTGTTCTGAAAGTTGTGGATAGAGATCTGTTTTTAAATCCTCGAGAATTTAAGCCTCATGTTATTATGGATCTTAATAGTGGTGAGTTTGATGAAGAGATTTCAATCAATGGAAAACTTCGCTTTAGGTTTTATATTGAGATACCAAAGAATGATATGAAGTGGTTTTATTTTGAGTATCGCGACGAAAATAACCTGGCCGAACAAATAAAGCGAATTGATCAAAGACTTCAGTACTATGTAGAATATAGCTATGCAAAGTTTAAGGATAAGTTCTCATCCTATATTATCAAGGGTGATCTAACTGAGCACATTGCTAAAGAACTCAAGATGCAAATAAATGAGATTAAGACAATTAATATGGATCATTTTAAAGGAAATATGGTTCGTATTCCGGTTGATGTGAATGTGAGCCCATTCGCTTTGATTTATCTCAAGAATAAAAATTTAATGCGTTACTACCTAGATCGTGAGAAAAAGCGTCATAAGGACTTTGAATTACAGAATAGAATTGATTCTATGGCCGAAAAATCAAAAAAGTGATAAATAAGAGCTGTGACAAAGTCAAAAGAACAGAAAAATTCAAAAACTCAACTTCCTTCTGTTGATCTTGAGCAACTTGAGAGCTCTGAGTCTCATAGTGTTTCGGACTATGAAGTTCTCCCAAGTCTTGATGACCAGGAGCAGGATTCACTTTCTGAATCTAGTGAAGATGATTTTATCGAAATCACTCGAAGCGATAAAGATGAATCGGAGACAGATTCAAGCGAGGAAGAGTTAAATCTTCCAATTCTTTCAGAAAAGCTTCCAGCGCTAAGTGATCCGTCTTCAAATAAGTTAAATCAATATCTTAAAGAGATTAGCCGCTATGATCTTCTTTCTCGTGAGCAAGAGCTTGCGCTTGCCAAGGCCCTAAAAGAGACGGGAGACGTTGAAATAGCAAAGAAGCTCGTTGTTTCGAACTTACGCCTCGTTGTGAAAATTGCGATGGAGTATAAGTACGCTTATAGCAACGTCATGGATCTTATCCAAGAGGGGAATGTTGGTTTAATGAAGGCCGTCTCTCTCTATGATCCAGATAAGGGGGCGAAGCTCTCTTACTACGCTAGCTGGTGGATTCGTTCATATGTTTTAAAATTTATTCTAGATAACTTCCGTCTTGTAAAAATTGGGACTACCAATGATCAAAAGAAGCTCTTCTATAATTTAATGAGAGAAAAGCAGCGCCTTTTGAGTATGGGAATTGATCCTGATCATAAGACCCTTGCTGAAAATCTTGATGTCTCAGAGAAAGCTGTGGCCCTAATGGACATGAGGTTAGGTGAGTCTGGAAGCGAAATTAGTATCGATCACAAGGTCTCAGATGAGAGCTCACAGACTTTTGGTGACTTTCTCTCTAGTGGTGAGGACTTTACAGAAGATATCTCATATCAGCAGAGCCTGAATTTATTACAGGATAATCTAGATGATTTTATCTCGACTCTGAAGGAGCGAGACCGTGAAATCTTCCAAAAACGCCTGCTAGATGAAGCTCCTGCGTCATTACAGGCCATTGCTGACGATTATGGCGTCTCCCGAGAGAGAATTCGCCAGATCGAAGCCCGTCTTTTAAAGAACTTAAAGCTTTACATGGGGAAGTTTATTCGTTAGTATGCTCCAATATTTCGCCCATTTCTCGGTTTCAAAAATAATTTTGCTACTGGGTTGTAGGTCTGTATAAGGAGAAAATTATGATTACTACTGAGCAAACTGCTGCACTAGTTAAGGAATTCGGAACTGAGTTTGGTTCTGGTGAAAAAGATGCTGGTTGTGCACCAGTACAAGTTGCAATTCTTACGACAAGAATTAACAACCTAAAAGGTCACTTCGACAAGCACATCCACGACTACCACTCAAATAGAGGGCTTCTAAAGCTAATTGGTAGACGTAGAAGACTTCTTAAGTACATCGCTAAAAATGATACTGAAAAGTACCAAGCGGTAATTAAGAAACTTGGTCTAAGAAAGTAATTCAATTTTACATTTCTATAGAAAACAAAGGCTCCTCATGGAGCCTTTTTTTATTTCCAAGGTACCAGTATCTTTTTCTCATGAGACTTGCGTTAAATGACACAGACCTCATAAGAAAAAGATACTGGTACCTTGGTCGCCTTGGTTGTGCCATGGAATATGGTCGTTCTTATTTGTGTTTTCTTCGTGATATCAATAGCTTGGAAAAAAGACTCAATTTGTGTTCATAGATAGCCGATAATTATAGACAAGTTCTTGATAAGATTGGGGAATCAGACCATTAAAAAGATCGTGTTTATTCTATTTATACAATTGTCCTTTTCGGCCTTCGCTGGAGAGTTTCATCATTTCTCAAAGACGGAAATAGAGAATTCCTCATTCAATAAAATTAATGCCATTTATCAAAGCTATGTCTCTTTCTTTATTAGAATGGAGAGAGATTCTATTTATGATAAGAGTTTCGATTCTAATAAGAAGAGTCTAAAGAAGAATCTAGAGTGGAAAAAGAAATTTCAAAAACAAGTACTTTTCAATATCTTCTTTAGTGAGGCCATCGCTACGAGTGGACTAAAACCGTGTTTCTTTGGAACATGGGAATCAGTTATTGAGTATGGAAAATGTCAGCATCCCGGAGTTAATCCAAACTCAGGTTATAAATCGAGTTGTGGAAGTGGAAAGTTTCAATGTAACCCAACTTTCTTTGGTGAAGGTATTTGTGTTGATGTTGATTCTCAATATAGTAATTTAGCAAATTCTTGTTTTAAAAATAGTGGTGGTTCTTTAGCCGATGTCAAAGATAGGATGTCTGGTGATGATTTTCAAAATATTCAAAATACTGTTGAAAGGATTTGTTCTAGTTCAAATGGAGTGTACGAGGCCTGTGATCTTCTCACTAGTGCAGTAAAAGACATTGCCAACGCAAGAGATATTAGTCCATCTCTTAATGGGCTTGTCGATGGTTTAGGTAATGCTCTTGAACAGATTAATCCTATTGTGAGAAAAAAAAGCTGCTTTGAATTTAATCAAGTCTCGGAGTGTCCAGAAGTCTTAAAGGATTCATTGAGTGATATGTACTGGAATGGTACAGTTGGTGCTATAAATGTAGTGGATCAAAATGTAAGAGAGTTCTATAACTACGTGACTAATGATGATTCTAAAGTAAGTGATTTTAGAGATCCTCGTGCGGCGTGTGATCATTCTGAAAAGTTGAGTGGAACTCCTGATGATATTACAAGGGCCTTACTAACGGAGTTTCCTGATGACTTCCAATTGAAAGATTTTGCTCCTGGATGTTTTTCGAAGAGTGAAGTGAATGAACAAATTGAAAATAGAAGAAAGGATGAAGATTTAAAACTGGCCCAGGCCTATATGCAAGTTGATTTCAATAAGAAGAATCAAAGAATTAAAAAAGCCTACAAAGACCTACTAGATGCTCATACACAACTAGGAAACCTTGTTGATACTGCTCCTGTCGAATGTAAGAGTATTAAGAATCAAACAACATCAAATTATTGTGAAAAACTCAAGTCTTGCCACGGTAAATCAGGAAATCGATTTCAAGATAAAGTGGATGAGACGAGTATTGCATTTGAACAAATAAGGCACCTCGAATTATTAAAGTCTGATTCTAGCCAGCCTCAAGAATTAAGGGCCCAAGCGCAAAATGGGATTAACCAGTTACTTGAAATTTATCCTTTGTTAAAGGGGAAACACCTTGCTCGTCTTAGACAGGAATATAGTTCAAAAGGTAAGAGTGTTCCTTCTGAACTGTTACAAACGCGTGTGCAAAGGCAGCTGAATGATTCAAAAGATAAGATTGTAAAAAAAATGCGAGATTTAGATCGAGCGCAAGAATGTCTTATTGGGCAGTCTGATAATTGTAAGGATTTTGACAAGATTTTAAACTCTATAAAATATGGGCGTGACTATTCAGCTCCAACAAAAGATAAGCACCTTAGAAGTGCTAACAACTTTTACTCTTGTGTCGAAAATATGAAAGATGCAAGAAATGAGGCCAATGCCGTTCTAGATGATGTCGCTATTGGTATTGCTCTAAGTTTTACTCCAATGGTTGCCGTTAACGCCATTAAATTGGCGGCCACGGCAAGTCGTAGTATTAAAGCCGCTGCTCAAGCAGGAAAGCTGACTAAGCGTGCTCATCAGGCTGCCTTTGCAGCTGACATGAGCTATTCAATAGGAATGGGCGTTGATGAATTCAATCGCTGTGCTGAATTTGAAAGAGATCTTAAGGCCTATGATGGCAAAGAGCTTAACCAATGTTCAGATATTGATATGAAAATGGTGTCTGCGACTAATGTTTCTCGATGTACTTCGCAAGCGGTATTAACGGCAGCTCTTATAGGAGGTCCCGTTGCGGCATTACCTGTTGTAAAATTTGCGGCCAAGAAGTTTAAGGGACGAAGCTCAGCTAGTGCACATCCTGGAAGAGGTGATATTGATGGTAGTGAGGTTCTCGCTAGCTCAAGACCAATGAGTTCTTTAACGGCGAAAGTTCAAGTTGCTCTAGGAAAGGTAAAAGATCGCTTTAGAGGTGGAAGCCATGATATTCTTGATGACTTTGCCAAGGAAGAGTTTCTTTTAAAACAGGGATATACACTCGAGCAAGTTGATGCGGTCACAAGGGCATCTCTTATTAAGAGTGGAGATATTGCTTCTGGACAGAATCAAGTCTTACTGACCGCTGGCTTTGATGATAAGGCCATAAAGCTTTTACGTTCGAATGGTCTTTTAGATGTAAGTGATGCTCGTATTCATAGAATGTCGACTATTCCTAAAATGGTTAATGCTAGAGTTAGAACTGGTGGTTTTGTTTCTATTGTTGGACCAGATGGGAATATTATTAATGGCCGCGTTCTGGCCGATTTGGTGGCGGTAAATTTAAAGTCGTCTATCCTAATGGTGATAAATATTTTTCTAAAGAAGTTCTCGTAGACAATATTTATCAGCCTATTGCTGTTGGAAAATCAATTCTCTTTCCAGATCCTAAGGGTGGTGTTTCAGAGCATATTATAGAAAGA
>NZ_AUNJ01000239.1 GCF_000447775.1 Bacteriovorax sp. DB6_IX | reverse complement strand
AAACTTGTTTTCCAATAAATGATGAATAGTCCAAGGAGACTCCTTTTAGATCGATTTCAAAAGAGTCATATAACTGAATTAGATGAGCCTCGTGAATACCTTTATATTATACGCTATTTTGGCCTATAAGTATAGGATTCCGTTAATACCTGTGGGTTTAAGTAAAGTTCATGTCAATTTTTTTAGAAACGCTTAAGAACATCTTAAGATTCTGCTATCATTTATCCAAAAGAGGTATAAATGAACACGATTAAGATCATTTTTCTACTCATGCTGATGAGTATGACGCATGCAAATGAAGGTATTCATAAAATTCTGATTATTGGAGACTCTTTAACTGAAGGTTATGGAATTTCAAAAAAAGATGCCTATCCCACTCTTCTCGAAAAATTACTCAATCAAAAAAAACAAAAATATAAAGTTATCAACGCAGGTAGTAGTGGTTCAACTTCAGCTTCCGCGAATTCAAGACTACGTTGGCACTTGAGATCAAAACCACAGACACTTATTCTTGCCCTCGGAGCTAATGATGGTCTAAGAGGCATAAATCCTAAGGCCACTAAAGAAAACCTTCAAAAGGCCATTACCCTAGCTAAGAAAAACAAGGTTCGAGTGATCTTAGCTGGAATGCAAATGCCTTATAACTATGGTGAGGATTATCGAAAGAATTACTCTCAAGCCTTCAAGGAACTGGTTAAGGAAAATAAGCTTACTTTCATTCCCTTTCTTTTAAAAGGTGTTGGAGGAAAGAAAGAATTAAATATATCAGATGGTATTCACCCCAATGAAAAAGGACATAAAATCATCGCAAAGAACCTCGCGGATTTTTTAAAGGATAAACTATGATTTTAAATGTAGAAAATTTAACAAAGCAATACCTTCAAGGGGGAACTATTGTTAAGGCACTCGACGATATTAGCTTTAATATTTCTACTGGTGAGTCACTATCAATTGTTGGTCCATCAGGAAGTGGAAAAACAACTCTTCTCACTCTCTTAGCAGGTCTTGATAAACCAAGTGAAGGTAAGATAATTTTAAATAAAGAAGATCTCACTAAGTTAAGTGAAAAAGAGATTATCCAATTTCGCTCGCAGAATATTGGAATTGTTTTTCAGCAGTTCCATCTTATGCCTCACCTCACCGCACTTGAGAATGTCTCACTGCCTTTAGAAATCGCAGGAAAGTATTCATTATCTGAAATAGAAGAGAGAGCTAAGCACTATCTAGATCTTGTTGGCCTTTCACATCGTCACGATCATTTTCCAAACCAGCTAAGTGGTGGAGAATGTCAAAGAGTGGCCATAGCAAGAGCAACCATTATGAATCCTAAAATTCTTCTTGCAGATGAACCAAGCGGAAATCTTGATACAAAAACTGGGATTAAGGTCATGGACCTACTTTTCAAAATGTCTGAAGATAATCAGTCTAATCTTATCTTAGTTACTCACGATATCAGACTTGCAAATAGATGCCAGAGACAAATTCACCTTACAGGTGGTAGATTGCAATGAAGTTTCTGAACTATATTTTAAGATTTGTAAGACGAGAGATACAAAATAACAAGAGATTCACAATTCTCTTTATTCTCAATCTCTCACTAGGTCTTACAGGATTTATCGCCCTTGACGGTTTTAAAGAGTCCCTTGATCGAACAATAAAAACTCGTTCCAAGGGAATACTAGGTGCGGACTTCGGTATTTCAGCGAGAAGGCCAATTCTAGAAAATGAATTAGAGAGCGTTAAAGAAAAACTTCCTCAAAGTTTTGAAGAGTCGAAGATGATAGAGCTCTACTCTATGGTCTCAAACTTGTCCGGTCGATCAAAGCTTATGCAACTAAAGGCCATTGAGAGCAACTTTCCTTTTTATGGTGAAATTGAACTCAATCAGCCTTCAAAGTCTAAGGACTTAGAAAATACAGCAGAGATTTGGGTCTATGAAGATATCCTCCACCTACTAAAAGTAAAATTAGGAGACAAACTTCGTATCGGTACCCAGGAATTCTCAATTTCACGAGTGGTGACAAGGGACAGTGCTGCAGGAGTCTCAACGAATATGGCACCAAGAATCTATCTTCATATAAATCAATTAATGAAGACAGGCCTGATTCGCCCGGGAAGTGTTGCATGGCATTCTTATGTTTTTAAAATCCCTTATAATGATTCTGAAGAATTAAATAGGCTTCGAGATGGCGTCTTCAAAAGTCTTCCGACTCAAGATATTCGCGTTTATACCCATGAGAATACAAGTCAGCAAATGACGAGAATGCTCTCTCGTTTAAATGACTTTTTAGGGCTGACTTCACTTGTTGCTCTCTTTTTAGCAGCACTTGGATCAGGTTTTCTCTTTCGCAGCTACTTCAAAAAGAAAATTAAGGAAATCGCCATTCTAATCAGTCTTGGGATGTCCAAAGAAAAGTCCTATGCGATTTATCTCACTCAGATTATGACACTAGGATTCCTCAGTTCACTTCTTGCAACTGTTTTATCACTTATCCTTGTTCCAGGACTTGGAGAGGTAACAAAATCACTTCTTCCCTTTCCAATAGAGTTTTCAATTAATCTACAAACAGTACTTCTTGGAATACTCGTTGGAACCCTAGGAAGTTTTCTCATTTGCCTACCAGTT
>NZ_AUNJ01000238.1 GCF_000447775.1 Bacteriovorax sp. DB6_IX | reverse complement strand
CTTAAAAAGAAATACGAGAGATAAAATGCAGTTTATATACAATATAAAGAATTCTGAATCTCAATATACAGTTGAACAAATCCAGGAAGCGATCGACGCTTTTAAGAACTCGGTACGATTTGATTTTATTAAGACTCTTGATGATAAGAGCCTTATTTCTTCGACTCTTGAAATCTATGAACAATTTAAAGATCGCACGAACTTCGTACAAGTTGGTATTGGAGGAAGCTCTCTTGGTCCAGAAATGCTTATTAAGGCCATCAAAAGAACTGATAAGAACTTTTATTTCTTAAACAATATCGACACTGACCACACGGTAGAGACATTAAAGTCTTTTGATATCAAAGATTCAATTTTCTATGTTGTCTCGAAATCTGGTGGTACCGCAGAAACGATGGCCCAAATGGCGATCATCACGAATACCCTTTTAGAAAAGGGTGTAAAAGAAAGTGAACTATCAAAGTACTTTGTTTTCTGTACGGATCCAGTTGAAAGCTCATTAAAAGACCTAGCTCAAGAACTAGGGATTAAATATTTAACAGTCCCTTCAAATGTTGGAGGAAGATTTAGTGTACTTACACCAGTTGGTCTTCTCCCGGCTCTATTTGCAGGAATTGATATCGAATTAATGAACTCAAGTGCTTCTCAGTTTGCTAACAAGTTTATTGATTCTGATGAGTTAATTAAGCTTACTCAAACTGTACTTGATCTTCATCACTCGGGGGTCAATGAGACCGTTCTAATGCCTTATAGCTCGAAACTAAGAGAACTTTCCTTTTGGTTTGTGCAATTATGGGCTGAGAGTTTAGGAAAGAAAAAAGGAAGCGACAGAGTTGGCCTAACTCCAATTCCATCATATGGTGCAACTGATCAACACTCGCAAATGCAACTATTCATGGAAGGGCCAAGAAATAAACTTCTCTTTATGGTGCATGTTGAAAACTGCCAGCACGAACTAAAACTGACAAATAGTTTTAACCATTCAAAATTAAAGAAACTCAATAATTTCTCTCTAAAGAATCTTATGGATGCAGAGTTTTTTGGCACTTTAAAGGCTTTAGACGAACAAGAAATTCCATATATCCACCTAGGGATAGAGTCTGTTTCAGAAAAATCTCTTTCTGAGCTAATATTACTCTTTGAAATCTTGACGGCAATTACAGGTTTAACCCTTAAAATTGACCCTTTTGATCAACCAGGTGTCGAGGCCGGAAAAATCTACTCATTTGAGTGGTTAGATAAGTCCTTATAGGGCTTAAGGAATGATATACCCTGTTGCCTTTGACGGCTGACAGGGTTAAAATTCTAACTAGCAAATTTTAATCATTTCGAAACGTTATGAGGAATAATCATGGGTGATGATGCAACGGTTGTACTAACCGATATCAAAGCAGCCTTAGCTTCAGCAGAAAATGAAGCTTCAGAAAAACCAGCGGCCCTTCTAGTAGTTGGAGGCGAGCTCAATGGTACTCTTTTTGATTTAACAACAGAGGAAATTCTTTGTGGAAGAAGTGCAAAGAATGAAATCACGCTTGAGTTTAATGGAATCTCTAGAGAGCACTTTAAACTAACTGCGATTGAAGGCGGTTACCAAGTTGAAGATGCTGGTTCAAGAAATGGAACTTTCTTAAACAATGAGAAGCTTGATGGTCCAAAAGAATTAAATAAAGGTGACATTATCAAAATTGGTGCTGTTGCTCTTAAATTCTTACCTAAGGGTGATCCTGAGAGATTAACTTACGACAAGTTAAACCTTGAGGCCAATACTGATGGTCACACAGGTTGTTACAATAAGACTTACTTCAATAACAAGATTGATATGGAAGTAAAGAAGTCTAAAGTGACTGGTTCTCCCCTATCTTTGATCGTTTTTGACCTAGACCATTTTAAGAAACTAAATGATAACTACGGTCACGATGCTGGAGACTTTGTTCTAAAAGAGCTAGCTAACCTCATTAGAAATAATGGAGTTAGAGAAGATGATATCTTTGCAAGATACGGTGGCGAGGAATTTGTTATCCTACTCCCAAAAACAAATCTAAAGCAGTCATATGAAATTGCTGAGAGGCTTCGTAAAGTAGTTGAGTCACATGACTTTATCTATGATGGAAGTAAGCTTCCAGTGACTGCATCAATTGGTGTGTCAGACTATAGGAAAGGAGTTTCTACAGGGACGGACCTATTTAAGAGAGCTGATGAGGCGGTTTACAAATCCAAGGAAGGCGGAAGAAACCAAGTTAATTTCTACCGTGAGTAACTTGGAATGGATTTTGAGACAGAAAATAACCGAATCAATCTATTACCTGAACATTTAATTGATCAAATAAAGGCCGGAGAAGTTGTAGAACGTCCGGCCAATGTTCTTAAAGAGCTACTCGAAAATTCAATCGATGCTGGCGCTAGCGAAGTAAAAATCACTTTAAAAGAAAATGGCCTAGACCTTATCGCAATAGAAGATAATGGTAATGGGATGTACTACGAAGAGCTCCCCTACGCTTTTTGTCGTCATGCAACGTCCAAAATTAATAGCTTTGAAGATATATACAAGTTAAATACCTTTGGGTTTCGTGGAGAAGCTCTTGCAAGTATCTCAAGTGTCTCGCGTATCTCTTGTCATTCAGCACCTCAAGACGATCTTGAACAAGGTGGTAAACTTATCATACATGGTGCTCAAACTGTTGAGCATGCCTATTATAAGCCGAGTAAGAGTGGAACATCTCTCTATGTCAAAGACCTCTTTTACAATACTCCTGTTCGACTAAAATTTGTTAAATCAAAAATTAGTGAAAAGAATGCTTTAAAGAGAATCATCAATGCCTTTCTCATTTCCTACCCCCATGTAAAGTTCTTTGTCACTTGGGATGATAAGGACCGTGAGATATATCCTCCATTTTCGATGGAAGAAAAGGCCAAGAGAATAACTAATGTTATAGGTCCTAAAAAAACTCCTATTAATCTTATGGAGGCCAATAATAGCTACCTTAACAATTCTATTCGTTGCTTTGTTTCTAAAGAGTCATCAAAGGGAAATGCTGGAAAACATCATTATCTCTTCGTCAACAATAGGCTCTTCACCGATAAGAAAATTCATCAGATCATTATTCGTAATATGGAGAAGTATTGGAACTTTGGTGAGACAGGACACTATATTATCGAACTTACAGTTCCTGAACATGAGATTGACGTCAATGTTCACCCAAACAAAACCCTAATAAAGTTTTTAAAAGCAAACGAAGTTTTCTCTCTTATTTCGGCCTCTATAAAAAAGCTGATTTCTGAAAACCAAAGAGATGATTTTGATATTGAGAACTCTCCAACAATGGAGTTTGGTGA
>NZ_AUNJ01000237.1 GCF_000447775.1 Bacteriovorax sp. DB6_IX | reverse complement strand
CGTCGAGTGATTCTCTATTTTTCAATCATTGCACTACCTTTAACTCTTTTCTTAATTGCTCTTGTACAGTTTAGAAGAAGGAGAATGGCCTAAATGAGAAATCTTGTCTTCTTAGGAATTATCTCGTTACTTATCGGATATATCTATTTCTTTGAAGAGAAGAAGACAATCGAAGAGTATAAGAATAGGGCCCAAGCCGAAAAACTTCTCGATATAAAAAATGCAGGTCAAATACTTTATTTAAAAGGGGAGAATTTTTCGCTGGCTAAAGAAGGTGAGGAGTTTCTTGTTGAAGGAAAGTTTAGGGTTTCTAATAAAGCTCTGGACAGATTTTTTAAAGAGCTGATGAATCTTAAGGTTCAACGTGTCTTAAAAGAAGATGAGCTTAGCTCAACAACTCTAAAGCATATCCTCCCTGAGAATAATTCATTTATTGAAGTTGGTTTTGAAAAATCAAAAGTTCGTTTGAAGATAGGGAAGAAGTTAAATTTTGCTCAGACTTTCTATCTGATTGTTGAAAACCTCGCGACTCAATCAACGAAGTATGTTGTGGCCAAATATCATAATACTTACACAGGTAGTGCTCAAGATAAGGAGCAACATCGCTCTGATATGAGTTACAATCAAGTTCTTAAACTCTTTAATCTTGAGTCGAACTTTTTTAAAGAGCTAATACCACTATATAATCTGAAATTAGAAAAGAAACTTGTGATTAAGTCTTATCGAAATAAGGCTTATGAAATTGATACAGAGCTAAAAGAAACACTACCAAAGGCACCTGAGGGAGTGGAATATATTGATGCGAGATTTACTGAATATATTGCTGGATTAACGCAATTAAAAGCACTTGCTGTTTTTATGAATGAAGCAAAGAAATCGACACTAAGAGAGCGCTTAGGTGAACTTATTGTTGGTGAAAAGAGCTACCAGTTTTATAAGTACTTTGGGAATAAGATAGGCTACTTTATTCTGAACGGAAAATATATTTATCAGGTTGAGCCGAAAGTTTTCCGCTTTGTTTTTAGACCTCAACAGTTTTTTTGGAAGAAGTCTCTTCATCTAGCGGGATCTGAATTTGAAATCAAGGATCATCAGGATAGGACACTTTTAAAATCAAAACTTGGTGATAAGAATATTTGGGCAAATCTCTTAGTGAGAGAGGCTTATCAAGTTAAAGAAAATTATAAGAAGGCCTTTACTCCAGAGTATAAGATTCTGAATGAAAAGCAGACCTTCTTAGTCAGAAATACTGAGAGTGGTTTAGAAGTTTTAGACTTAGATAAAGATCTTATTTTTCACTATTTAGAAAAAATAAAGTAGAATAGTTCTGTGATAAGTTTAGTAAATAACTACATTGATCTTCTTTTGCATCCAATCAAGTCTCATCGAGATTTTGCAAATCAAAGAATGGAGCAGGAGAGAATGAAGAAGTTAAGAAACTTCACTCTTGTTGATCAAGATGATCCCGTGACAGAAAAGAAAGGCTTGGTGTTAGACTTTGCCACCTTTGCTTTTATATCTTGGGTCTTCGTATTTATTTTCTCTATTTATTCGCTTTCATTCTTTCACTTAAGCGAGATCATTAAACCAGTTATCGAAGAAGAGGGGTTTCTCTCTGGTTTACTTTCAAGTAATGACTTCCAGAAAAAATTATTTCTCTTCTCTCTCTTATTTGAAGTTGTCTTCTTTCCTCTGGCCGCATGGGTTTATGTTAAGTTTTGGAGAGTGATCATTTCTTTCTTTGCCAGTCTTTTTGACAAACAGGTTGAAGCAGAGGGGCTAGATGAAGTGGTGAATACTTCTCTGGTTGGGAATTTCTTCTTAGTTATTCCAATACTTGGTAAGTTATTTAAGTCTATTTCACAGATTTTCTATATCTTCTTGGGGCTAAAGCACAATCTCAAGTTCACAACGATCCAATCATTTATCGTTGTGATTTCTCCACTCATCTTTGTGGGAATGTTCATTATCTTTATGGCAATGTACATTATGTTAATCGTAAATCTCTACTAATTTCCAAATTTTAACTACTTAGAAACCTGTTCACTTATAAGTTTTACAGACTTGGCCCATCTAAAAGAAAAATTATTGTATAAAGAATCTAATTATATAAATTCAAAAACTTGGAGCCCATATGAAGAGATTCTTATTACTCACACTCTTATTAGTAAGTCAGTCAAACTATGCTGTTAAATCTGGAATACCATGCCCTTGTAATGGGAAAGATGGAAAGGTTTGGATTAATGATGGCGGTTTCTACGGAGACTCATATGAAGGTGGGTGCGTTGCCGATTCGGCCTATGTTGCTAAAGGTGTAACAATTGAAGAAGGATCAGTTGTTTGTGGAAATGCTGAGGTTGTTGGTTCTAATATTCGTATTTACGGGAACGCAAGAGTTCTAGAAGATGCAATTGTTGATGGAGCTGATATTAGCCTTGGTGGAGGGGCCATTATTAGAGGAAATGCTGTTATTGGAAGTAATACTCGCGTAAGAAATATGGAACTATCTTCTGGTTATTACTCAAACCAACGACTTAATGGAAAAGACTACGCTAGAGAAGAGAAGATTAAAAAAATCCAAGACGAAATTAGCAAGAATGGTGCGGCCCTAAGTCAGAAATTAGTTTGGTCAGACTACAGCCTTAGATATTCAATTACTTTTCCAAAAACATGTACGATGAATTTCTCGACAAATGTTGTCCAACCGGGAAAATCATTACAGCAAGTTCTTAGAATTAATCTAGAAGAAGAGAAGATTACAAGTTATAGTCCTGCTAGATCATATATTGGATATGAAACTGAGCAGAAGGCTGACTACTTTGAGCTTCGTTTTGGTGCTGTTGAGCGTGTTTGGACGGCTAGTAAAAGAAGAGGTTATAATAACAGACGTAAAGAATATAATGCCCCTTACTTATTAGTTGTTAGTGACGCTCCAACTAAGATGATGGCACTATATAACTTAAGAAAGGGAATTCAAGAGCTGGAAAAAGCTTGTCAGCAAAAGTAGCTAAGTAAGAGTGAGGACTCATGAAGAAGATTCTAATTATCATGGCCATGGAAGCAGAGGCCATGCCAATTATCGAAAAACTAGGCTTAAAAAAACTACCAATCAATGAAAAACTTCACTCATGCTTTCCTCGTTATAGAGGAGAGTATGAGGGAAATGATATTATTATTTCACTCAATGGAAAGTCGAAAGAGTATGGTGTTGATCGCATTGGGACGGAGTACGCAGCTCTCAATACTCAATCTGCCATTATTGAGTTCTTTCCTGATCTCATCATCAATGCTGGAACATGTGGGGCTTTTTCGGCCGATGCAAATATTGCAGATATTATCACAACAGATCAACCAGCGATGTACCATGATCATCGTGTTCCAATTGAAGGTTTTGCAGAGTTTGCGCGAGGTCATTATCCAACGATTCATCGTCCGGAATATTTTGAGGGAGTTGATTTTAAGCTAGGAGTTGTGACCACTGGAAGCTCTCTTGATATGCCACAAATTGATGAAGAGCATATTCGCAATAATAAAGGAATGGCTAAAGAGATGGAGTGTGCATCGGTTGCCGCGGCCGCTCAACTTCATGGAATTGATTTCTTTCCAATTAAGTCAGTAACTGATCTTATCGATGTTGAAGTTGATAATGTTGAGCAGTTCTTAGAAAACTTAAATAAGGCCAGTGCAAAACTTGGTGAGACACTTATTCAAGTCCTAAAAAATATTTCTAATTGAGTAAGAATGAGTAAGGATTAGTAAGAAAAATCTTACTCGGCCATATTATTAAAATCACTACATTCATATGATGACACAGGGGGCATGGCCGTTTACGGAAGGCCCCTTTTTTGCTTTAATATTTCTACACACAAAACACAACGTGCAGTGCTGAGCGCTGCGTAAAACACGAGACATTATTGACATTGAAGAAAGGAGTTCGAAATGTCCTTTATGGGAAACCACATGCACATGATTGGCGGAATTGAAGTCGTCTGCGGGCCAATGTTCTCAGGTAAAACTGAAGAGCTAATCCGAAGAGTAAAAAGAGCGCAAATTGCTCGTCAAAAAGTTCAAATTTTTAAACCAGTAATTGATGATAGATATCACAAGACTAATGTTGTGAGTCATTCTTCTCAAGCTATTGAAGCGACTCCAGTTACTGATGCAATTGATATTCTCCAAAAAGTTTACGATTCAACAAGAATTGTCGCTATTGATGAGGTACAATTCTTTGATGAGACGATCATTAAAGTTATCTCTAAGTTAGCTCGTCGTGGAATTAGAGTTATCTGTGCAGGTCTTGATCAAGACTTTAGAGGTCAACCATTTGGACCAATGCCTCAGTTACTTTGTATTGCTGATGACGTGATGAAGGTTGCTGCAATTTGTACTGTCTGTGGAGTTCCTGCTTCTAAGACTTACAGAAAGCCTTCTGATAACAAGGATCAGGTTCTTGTTGGTGAAACTGATTTATATGAAGCTAGATGTCGCTCTCACTTTGACTACTATGGTGAAGAGGAAGATATTAAGGCCTTCTCAATTTCTCTTGGTGGTTTAAAGACTTTAAACGCTGAAGGCCAAGCGGAATTGATGAATGAAATTTAATTTAAGCGAAGTAAATCATAAATATGGAGAGAATGTTCATATTCTCTCCAATCCATTTTCAGAAACCCTCTTAACAAAATTTTCGACAAAAGATGTTATTCAGCCTGAGCTTAATAAGCTCTTGGAAAAAATGTATTCATTCTTTAGAGCTGTTTTGGGGAATTCTTTTGGGACGCAAAAGGTACAAGTCACAACTCGAATGGAAGAAACTCTGAGCGCAGAAACACTCAGCTTTGATCAGAAGGTTGTTCTTGTTGATTTGGCGAGGGCCGGAATCTTTCCTTCTCACTATTGTTTTGAAACTCTTAACTATATTCTCAATCCTGTGGGACTTAGGCAGGATCACTTCTATATGAACCGTAAGACTGATGAGAATGACCAGGTTATTGGGGTAGATGTGACAGGTTCTAAAATTGGTGGTGGAGTAGAGGACTCAGTTGTTCTTCTTCCTGATCCAATGGGAGCGACTGGAGGCTCACTTTCTTTTGCCATTGACTACTATAAGAAGTCAGTAGAAGGAAGGGCCAAGAAGTATATTGCTATGCATTTAATTGTCACTCCAGAGTATATTCAACGTATGCAAAAGGATCACCCTGATGTTGAGATTTATTCTTTAAGATTAGATCGCGGTCTCTCGTCGCAGAAAGCTTTAGATGCACTTCCTGGAGAATTTCCAGAAGAAGAAAAGGGTCTTAGCGATATTCAATATATTATCCCTGGTGCAGGTGGAGTCGGAGAAATTCTTAACAACTCCTTCGTCTGATATGATACAATTTTTCCCGTATAATTCTTTTGATAGGACTTAGGGGGAAATATGTCTGTATCAACTTATATTTCGGCAGAAAAAATTCAAGCGCGTGTTGAAGAAATCGCTCGTATTATTGACATGGACTACAATGGCGAGGAAGTCGTTGTGATCGGCGTTCTTAATGGATCATTTATGTTTGTGGCAGATCTTATTAGAGCAATGGAAACACCTGTTTTCTTGGACTTCATAGCGGTAAGTAGTTATGAAGGGACAGAAAGTACTGGTGAGTTAAAAATGCTTAAGGATGTCAAAGTTAATGTCGAAGGTAAGCATGTCCTTCTTGTTGAAGATATTGTTGATACTGGTTTAACAATATCTAAGCTTAAAACTCTAATGGAGGGAAGAAGTCCAAAGTCATTAAAGTTGGCAAGTTTACTTCATAAACCAGCGAGAACAGAGCATAAAGTTGATATCGACTACTTAGGTTTTGAAATTGAGGATAAGTTTGTTATTGGCTATGGATTAGACTTTAACGGACTTTATCGTGAGTTACCATATATTGGAGAGTATAGTGCAAGTTAACGAACAAGGATCAGTTCGCGTAGATTTACTTGGAGGGACAATTGATCTTGTTCCTATCAATGTTATTTTAAGAAATACAGTGACTTTGAACTTGGCTACAAGTTTGAAGGCCAAGGTGCAAATAGAGAGAATAGAAGATGAATTAGTCGAGATTGTTTCTAAGGACTATCAGTCGACGAATACTTTTCTATCTAAAGATTTTACCGCAGAGAACTTTGATGGTGAGCACTTTGGTCCTCTGAGTTTTGTTTGCCAAATTCTCCATCATTTTAATATTACTAAGAATGTTCGAGTGACTCTTGAATCTGGTTCTCCTCCGGGGGCTGGGCTTGGAGGATCTTCTTCGATGGGAGTCACGATTTATAAAGCATTAGCAAGATTCTCTGGAAGAGAATTTGATAGGCTTACGGCCATCAAAACAGTTCAAAATATTGAGGCAAAGATTCTAAATAAGGGACCATGTGGATACCAAGATTATTATCCGGCCCTCTATGGTGGAGTTCTTGCATTAGTTCCAAATGACTCTGAAATTGTTGTAGAACAACTCTATTCTCAGGACTTTAAGAACTTTCTAGAAAAGAGACTTACTCTTATTTATTCAGGAAATCTTAGATTTTCAGCAATTAATAATTGGGAAGTTTACAAAGATTTCTTCGATTGTCGAAATGGAGTAAGAGAAGGTTTAACGCAAATTGCGAATCTTTCAAATGAGGCCTTAAGCTGTCTAAGAAATAAAGATTATGAAACTTTCCTTGAGCTGATTGCTAGGGAAGGGCAAACACGTGAGAAACTTTTTAGCAATATTGTCACAGAAGATATGCGCGAACTCTATAAGTCCCTTGGTGAGATAGCTACGGGAATGAAAGTTTGTGGTGCTGGAGGCGGTGGTTGTTTTATCATTACCCATAAAGAGGGAGATCATGATAAAATAAAGAAAGCAGCAGAAGAAAGAGAGATGAGAGTTCTTGAAGTTCCAAGTCTGTGAACCGCTAGAAGACTAGAAACGATAAAATAAGAGAGAGTCACTTGTCTAAGAATCGTGTAGCCGGATTAAGTATGAAAGGGGGAAGAAAGGATAACTTTTCTTTTGTCTTCTTGATCACTTTGAAGATGGTGACCGTTGGTTCTTGAAGTCAGTTCTTCAAGTACAAGATGATGACGATATTGAAGATGGTGACGATGCCATTCGATCATGGATTGAAAAATTCCAGGTCGACAATATTGTAATTGATTTTCCTCTATCTCGTCCCGCATGTCATGATTGTGAGCTTGATTGTCCAGGGGTCCATAAGTGTCCTGTCAGTGAAGTTCAACATGTACAAAAAGAGGCAAAAGATATTCTAGAAAAAGATCAAAAGCTTCAAAAGACAAATCCAAAGCACTACGAAAGAGAGAGAAATATTGATGATCTCTTTGATTACTCAAGGGATATCGTTGAGAAATGGCCTGTGGAGCATCTCTTGTCGCGATCTTTTAAAAGACGCTTGAAAAAAGGTTTCATTCCTTATCGGAATAGAACGCTAGATTTTTGGATCTGGTGTTTCTATCATGATCAACTACTCAATCTCTTCAAATCTACTTTCGATTCATTTGGAAATACATCTTTGATGATTCTTTCGCGCTTCTCTTATATGAAGAGGCACTTTCCAAAGTCTCTTAATATGTTTGAGGCCAATGTGAATCTTATTCTTATTGAACTAATCAGATCAAAGATCTTACTTAAGAAGAATATTGTTAATATGTCTGATCTTGATATTGGAGTAGAAGCGAGACTTGATATCATTAAGAAGATAGAGAATAAGCTAAATATCTTCATCTATGATCATGATATTGAAATTCTTGTTATAAACCCTCGCGCTTTTGACTCATTTCTACTTGCCATTGCTGGTCAAAGAAAATTACTTGATAAAATCATTGAAACTCCAAAATGGACGTCTCCTGAAAAAACGAAGTTTATTCTTCCTTACTTTTAAAAGGGAATCTCTTCATCCCAACTGCGATAAATAGTAAGATTGCTCCTGGTATGAGAAATAATCCTGCTGGAGGAGTAAGGAGATTAATTATTGCAAAGAGTGTCATTAATATTCCACCACTCCAAGCATAGAGTTTTGTGTAGCTATAGGCGAAGCTCTTATCATAGTAATGGGCAATATAAATAAGAGAATGAATAAGTAGGAAGAAGAGTATGATTGAGGCCAACATCAGCATAAACATTTGCCACAGCTCGTTATAGATATTGGCCATGGGAATATCTTGTAACTGAGGATTAAAGTCTTCGCAAGTTCAAAAGAGACGGCCACAGCATCTTTAAACTGTTCTTCCTTTGCCATCTTTTCGTAGATATAGCCTGCCGTGAATAAATCGGCGACGAAACATCCGATAATTGTTAGAATTTTGAACTTTTTTTCGTTAAGATTAGAATACAAATTACTCATAACAATAATTATTGGAAAGAATTTATGGTATTACAAGTTGTACTTTTGGCGCTGGCCATCATCATGCTATATTACGGAGCGGAATTTGCTCTTGAGTCAGCTGAAAAAATTGGATTGGCCCTTGGATTATCACCACTTGTCATTGGACTTCTAATTGTTGGTTTTGGAACATCTCTTCCAGAGTTCTTTGTTTCACAACTTGCATGTTTAAGAGGAGAGAGCCCAATCGCTCTTGGAAATATCGTCGGCTCAAATATTGCAAACCTCTTCTTAATACTTGGTGTCTCAGGTGTTATGGTCAAGCTACATGTTTCACGTCCTGAAATTAAAATTCAATTCATCCTACACTTAGTTCTGACAGGGCTACTCGTATTTGTTCTATTTCAAGATAGAATCTATCCTTGGGCCGCTGCGCTCTTTGGATCTTTCTTTGTTTTTTATCTCTACGATACTTTTAAGCAAATGCTTAAGCAGAGACATACGGGGCATATGGAGATGCTCATGAAGCAGATAAGATTCATTGGAAAGAATATGTCATGCTTCTCATTGGTTTTGTTCTTCTTTATTTTGGAGGAGAGCTTCTGGTTAAGAGTGGTTCTGCTCTTGCGGCCCTTGCTGGTGTTGATAGCTTTGTCATCTCAGCAGTCTTTGTAGCATTTGGAACATCATTTCCTGAGTTAGTAACAGCAATTATGGCCTGTAGAAAAGGAAAGAACACAGATATTATTACAGGTAATATTATTGGTTCGAATATTTTCAATGTGGCCTTCGTATTAGCTTCATGTAGCTTCTACGATATTCCTATTAAGCAGAGTTTTGCAGTTGAAGCTGGGCTTCTTATTTTTGCTTCACTCTTTCTTCTTGGGCTTGCCTATAGCAAAAGATTCTTCGGACGTTTCAGTGGAATTGTCTTTTTGGCCTGCTATGTCTTAGCTGTCTTAAGCTGGGTAAAGTAAATCGGCAAAGAGATGCTAGAGGTTAATAAACTTTCATTCTCCTATAGTGATAAACAAGTTTTCAAAGACTTTAGTTTAAAACTAGAAAGCGGAGAGAAGGTTTTTCTCGACGGGGCTAATGGTGCAGGAAAGACAACTCTTATTAAACTAATATGTGGTCTCATTCTCCTTGAAAAAGGCGAAATAAAGGTAGATGGTTTAATACAGGATGGGAAGAACCTAGAACTTAATCGCCTTCTAGGACTTTCACCGGCCGAAGAGAATTCTTTTGTTTATAAACTCACCGGTTTGGAGAACTTACAACTCTTTGCTCGTCTCTATGAAATAGACTTAGATAAGAAATTACGAGAATATCAAATATTGACTGAAGTCGGTAACTTCTCACAGGCATTAGAAACTCCATACTATCTTTGTTCTTCAGGTATGAAGAAGTCTCTGTCATTATTTCGCTCCGTTATGCATGGACCAAAGCTTATTCTTTGGGATGAACCATTTGCTAATATTGATAAAGAAAGTCGTGAGAAAATTACTGCATGGATGAAAGATTCTGAGGCGGCCATTGTCTTTTCAAACCATGAGGTCATTGAAGGCTCTTGGTATCAAAGAGTAGAGATCGGTTAGCTATGTTGTTGTACTATTTTATTATAAGAGAGAAGAGAAATAATTTTACGGGTTGGACGATGTTCCTAACGAGATTATTTATCTCGCTTGTAGATATTTGTTTCTACTACTTTGCTGCCAAGGTTTTTACACCTTCTAACTTATATGATGTAAAATTTGATAGTCTCTTTCTCTTTGCGACTACTGGTCAGCTTATGATGGCCGTAGGATTAGATGCATTAGTTAGCGCTCAAAGAAATATAAGATTAATGGCCGGTGATGGAACCTTTAATCTCTTTCTTATATCGCCAAAGCCGTTTTGGAAAATTCTCTTACTTTCGCAAGCCTCAACTTTAATGGCCACTTTTCTGATGGTTATAGTTGATCTCTTGATTTTAAAATATCTCTTTAAGATTCCCTTTACCTTTCTCTCATTTTCACTAACTTTCTTTGTCCAACTGCTCTTTCTTCCAATGCTCTTGGCCTTCGGAAATATTGCAGCTTCTGCACTTATCGTGATGAAGAGGGGAACAACTGCATTTGGGAGTATTATTAGTATTATTGGGATGGTTTCAGGAGTTTACTTTCCCGTGACTGCCTATCCCGAAACTTTTAGCTCTGTTATAAAAATCCTCTCTCCTTATTATCACCTTCTTCAAATAACGAGAGATATCTTAGATCACGGGAGATTAAGTTCTGAAGCTCTTGCTTTGAGCCTGTCTTTTTGCGCAGCCGGAGTTGGCTTATATTTCATTTCTATTAGCTGTCTGAATTGGTCTATTAAGAAACATAAGAAAGATAAGAAGCCTTTAATTTTTACTCAATAAAAGCTAGAATTTCTCTATGAGTAATCATTTTATAGAGTTTTTAGACTCTACGACTTCTAAATTACCACTTGAATGTCAGAAGCATTTTATTGCTAAGAATAAGCTAGAGGTCTTCTTCTGTGATCACTTAGAATATCTTCTTAATAAAGATCAAATCAAAACTTATAATCAGGTAAAGAAGAGAAATTGGCTTATCTATCAACTCTATATTGATGAGCTTAAGAAAATTGATCATATCATTAATCAAGGCTTTGAGATCACTTTATTAAAAGGTATTTGTCTTGTTCAAGATATTTATCAAGACCCCTCTCAAAGATTTCTCGCTGACATTGACCTACTTCTATCTCCTGAAGAGTTTGTAAAGATGGAGGAGATTCTTTTGGGATTAGGTTACTCAAAAGATATTGAAGATAAGTGGGAAGCTAATAACTTCAAAACGAATTTTAGAAAGAATATAGGACCTTATGAATTAGTTATAGAATTGCATTCAAGACTTTTCTTCATGCAAAATGGTGTTTCGTTTAAAAAGAAGAGAGTTGAAGGTTATTCTTCATTCTATGAATTAGATAGGGAAGATATGCTCATTCATTTAATGGGGCATCTTGGTTATCAGCACACATTCATCTCTATTCATTGGCTATATGATATCTATCTCTTCTTATTGAAGTATGATCAGGACTTAGACTGGGATTATATAAAAAAGTCTTTAGAGGGCTTAGAGCAGTTAAATAGTGCCAGAATTTGCCTCAACTCAATTCTTGCAGTTTTTAAGTTAGAGTCAAAAGGATTAAGTTATTTGAGACAATCACTTTTTTCTAAATTGGCAGGTCTTGTGATGAACTCTTCCTTCTACCTCTCAACATCTGATAGTTATATACGCTATTATATCGTTAAGCACTTTACAAAAGACAGCTTAAGAGAAGCTCTACGCTATGATTATCTCTGGTTAAAAAATAGGTGGGCACATGAGTAATTTCTCTTATTACGATCAAACAAAGCTCGATTTGATTAAGTCATTTCCATTTCAAAAAAAAATCAGCGCCGTTGTTAGTATTGCGCTAAATGGTATCGTCATCAGATTTCAACTTCAATCTGAGTATATAAGTGAGAGGTATTTGCGCTGTTACTACAAGGAGTTTCTCTGCGAAAACTCAAGAGAAGCTGACTGTATTGTAAATCTCTATAGTTTTGACAATGAATATGCAAGTATCGGTCATGATATCTGGAATGAGAGATGGCCAAGATTTCACTTCATTAACTTAGAAGAAGAGAATAAAGCCTATATTATTGAAAGAGAATATATTGCACAGTCTTCAAATCAATTAAGAGAAATTGATTGTTTAGTTCCTGAGATTAATGAAATTAATCCTGACTCATTAGATAATCTTGTCTCTACAATATTTTCATCATTTATGAAGAAGTCGAAATCACTAATTCTTCACTCTGCTGGCGTTGTCAAAGATGGAAAGGCCTATATCTTCTTTGGTCACTCGGGGGTTGGAAAATCGACATTGGCAGATCTTTGTCATAAGAAATTTGGTTTGAAAATAATAGGCTCTGATCAAGTTTATCTCAGATTGATTGAGGGAAAACTCTATGCACAGGCAACAAGTATTACGATCCCGGAGATAAAGCGCGATGATCCGAAAATGTTTTGGAAACCGCTAGAAGTTGCAGGCCTCATAAATCTCTCTAGAGAGGGAGAAGATGGCTTCTTTCTCAAAAAACCGAGTGAAATCCTTGCCAACTTTATGAAGGAAACTCTTATTTATCTTACGCCAGTTACTTCACAGGAAGATTATATGAATTTACTGGGACAAATATTTTCTATAGAAAATATCATCTTTGGTCAGTTAAAATATAAGAAAGATGATAATTTTTGGGATTATCTCAAATAAGGAACTCTATGAGCGACACAAAGAAAGAAACGAATGAAACAAAAGTAAAAAAAGAATACTTAAGGCCTGAGATCAAAACCGAAGATCTTAAAGTTGCTAGCGCCGGAGGTGGCGGTGGTGGTGGAGGAGGCGGTAAAGTCTGCAATGGTGGTTTCAATGGTGGGCGAAAGGATACTCTTGGAAATGGGTGTTCAACTCTTCTCACTTAAGTACATATCTTTCACAATTCCAGCGACATCACATGTGTGCTTGTCGCTGCCAGTATATTTTCCCGAGTTTAAATAAACTAATCCCGAGCTGCGACTACAAAATTCTTTCTTATCGCATGAATGGCAATCTTCAAAATCAGAAAACTTCAAATTCCTAATCTTATTAAAAATAGGAGAATTCTCCCAGATGTCGGAAAAAACTCTTATCGCGAATACTTCCCGATGGAATAGGTGCACCTATACATGGATAAACCGTTCCATCAAAA
>NZ_AUNJ01000236.1 GCF_000447775.1 Bacteriovorax sp. DB6_IX | reverse complement strand
CTCCATGTGCCTTGGCCAGTTCATCAATAACCTCGGCCTGAATAAGAGTTGAGTCCATATCAAAAACAATGAGCCTCTTAGATCTTCTAAAGACATTATCTTTTAAAAAGGCCACATCAACTTTATGATTATTAGATACTTTAAGTAGTTCTTGTTTTAAAAGGGCCTGATCGAGTTTCTTTGGAACTGTTGTTAGAATCTCAAGTGAAGTGAATTCTTCTGGTGAGACCTTATCAATTCTTTGAATATTCACATCGTGCTTAGCAAGTGTTGATGAGATATCGTGGATAAAATTTGAGTTGATTCTATCTGGTGCAACACAGTTGAGAATGAATTTCTCGGCCGCCATATCAATGGCACTCTTGTGCTCGTCACCATTAACGATCTTATAATCTAGGCTCATTCCCATCTTATAGGCCTCAAAGAGCAGATCTTTAATCACGTGGGAGTTTGCATCGTGGCCTTCGCTGATTTCCAGTACAAAACTGAGAGAGAGAAGTCCATGGGTTACGGACTGGCCAATATCTTTAATGATTGTATTGTCAGCGCTGACAATTTTCATGAGGCGACTTGTAATCCCGGGATGGTCTGCACCAGAGACGGTGATGAGTATATTTTTTCCGTGAAATTCTTCAGGCATAAAAATCCTTTTTTATGAGTTAGATTTCGCTAACTTCTTTTGTGCACGTGCGGCCTTAACTTTTTGGTAGAGACCAAATGTATAAATTCCGGCCGAGTAAACACTGAAGAAGAAGGCCAGGTAAATAAAGATTGAACCCATTAGTGGAAAAGGGATTCCCCATGGTTTATCCCATGCCATTAGCATTGGAATGGCCACCATTTGAAAAGCTGTCTTCCATTTTCCAAGTTGGTTAACGGGAACATGAATTCCTCTTTGTGAGGCCAGGAGTCTCAATGCTGTCATATACATCTCTCTAAGAACTAGAGCGATAACAATGAGAACAGGTATTCTATTTAATTCTTGGAGAAGAATAAGAGATGAGACAACTAGAAATTTATCCGCAATAGGATCGAGGAAAGAGCCAAAGACTGTGACGATACCACGTTTTCTGGCAATATAGCCGTCAAAGAAATCTGTGATCGAGGCGGCCACAAAAGTCCAACCTGCAATATACCCGAGAGTTTTAACCGGAATTCCTACCCATGCATTTTGAAACTTGCAAAAGAATAGGGACATTATAATTATTGGAATGAGAAAGATCCTGAATAAAGTCAACCTATTTGGTAGGTTATCGATCTGCCATTCATCGCTCTGTTGTGTTTCCATACACTCCTCTTTATTGGCCATAACCAAGGGTAACATACTGCTTTTTTGGTAGTCCACCACAGAGTTGCTCATTTTTTCCCATACTAAAAAATTGCGGGGTGGGTTAAAATTAGGTCATTAATTATCATAAAAGGATTTGTAATGGAGAGACATCTTAATCTTATTAAAACTGGACACCAAGAAGTGGAAAAGAGGGTATTTCCTCGCTTCCCATTTAGCTATCTTGTCTTTAGAGAAGAAGGTGAGGGTGGAAAGAGTTATGAGGTAAAGGATATCTCTTATAGCGGAATGCAAGTTTCACTTAAAGATGGAGAGTGTTCTTATAAAGAGGGCGATTCTCTTAAGGGTGAGATCCACTGGTACTCTCAACGTGTTCAGATTGTAGGTACAGTTAGACGTGTTGAGTCGAGTAATGTTGGGGTTGAATTTAGCGGTGATTTGATTGAAAAAGAAATGAAGAACTTTCTTTCGGTTGAAAATATCGCAAAGAGCATGAGACCAATTCATGAGTATAAAGACCAGATGGAGATTCCTGCGAATCTAGCCTATTGGCTGCGTTGTGATGGTCCTTTTGAGTTATTTGTATGGCAGCACAACGATCATGAAATAAGTAAAATTCAAGTTATTATGATGCATAACTATGTCGAGTGGAATGACGGTGTTGGTTTAAGCTCTGGAAAGATTCTCTCTGTGAAAAACCATGACACACCACTTTCAAATGAGGAAGAGTTTGAATTTCTCATTGATGATCAATTAGATGTGGAAAAGTTAGAGTTCTGTAGAGAATTGTGACTAGCGTTGATGAAGAGTTATTACCATCTTCGGCCCTTGAATTTATCAATAGAAAACTTGGCGTTTCATAACGCGAGTTGTCCACGATTTATCCTAGCACCTTTGTAAAAACAATCATATAATCCCAACTAATAGTAATTATTAGTTGGGAATTTTTATATAAAGGAAGAGAAATGAACAGAAACCTTGCCTTAGAATTTGTACGTGTAACTGAGATGGCCGCTATCGCGAGTGCGAGACTTATGGGTCGTGGAGATGAAAAAGCCGCTGACCAAGCAGCTGTTGATGCTATGAGAACAATGCTTGATTCAGTAGAGTGTGATGCCACAGTCGTTATTGGAGAAGGTGAGCGTGATGAAGCACCAATGCTCTATATTGGAGAGAAAGTTGGTTCAGGAAACGGACCAAAGCTTGAGATTGCTCTTGATCCTCTAGAGGGAACAACAGTTTGTGCAACAGGTGGTTACAATTCAATTTCTGTTATGGCCATCGCTGAGAAGGGTCAACTTCTCAATGCGCCAGATACATATATGCAAAAAATCGCAGTAGGTCCTGAAGGTAAGGGACTCATCGATATTGACGATACTCCTCTTGAAAACCTTAAGAGACTTGCTGAAGCTAAGAAGTGTCGTATTCAAGATTTAACGGCAGTTGTTCTTGATAGACCAAGACACAAAGAACTCATTGATCAAATCCGTGATGCTGGAGCGAGAATCCAACTTATTGGTGACGGTGACGTAGCGGCTTCAATTGCTTGCTGCCAGCCAGATTCTGGTGTTGATATTCTCTTTGGAACAGGTGGAGCACCTGAGGGTGTTATCTCTGCAGCAGCACTAAGATGTATTGGTGGAGACTTTCAAGGAAGACTTAAGCCAAGAAATGATGAAGAAGTTGAAAGGGCCCTTAAAATGGGTGTTGAAGATATTAATAAAGTTTTTACAATTGAAGAATTGGCCTCAGGTCACGTTATGTTCTGTGCAACAGGTGTGACAACAGGAAACTTCTTACAAGGTGTTCAGTTCAAGCCATGGGGTGCGGTAACTCACTCTGTTGTTATGAGAAGTCAGTCGGGAACAATCAGAAAGATTACGGCAGAACACCACTTTGATACAAAGCCAAGATACTAGGAAACTAGTTTTAGAAAGGAGTCTAAATGGCAAAAGCAACACGTACTGAAGTATTTGATGCCCCAATTGAGAATGTCTACCAAGTGATCGTCGACTATGCCTCTTACCCTGACTTTATGGTCGGTGTTGATAGTGTTGAGGTTGAAGACTTCTCTGATAAGGGTGCGAAAGTTACATATAATATCAATATGATTAAGAAGCTTACTTACACTCTTGATCTTAAGCACGATAAGCCGAAGAAAGTTTCATGGTCTTTTGACCACGGTGATCTTTTCAAAGTTAATGAGGGCTCTTGGGAGTTAAATGATCTAGGTGATGGAACAACTGAAGTCACTTATAATATCGAACTCGATATTAAAGGTTTCTTCCCAGGCGCAGGTACAGTAACGAAGAAACTTACTGAAACACAACTTCCGTCGATGATGAAAAGTGTTTGTGAAAGAGCAAAGAATCTTTAAGAAGGATTGAATATGTCAGAAGATAAGAAAGACTCTGGTTTAGGTGATGTGATTAAGAAGGTTGTCTCAATTGGTGTTGGGGCCGCTTTTATGACTGAGGAATCAGTTAAGAATATCCTTGGAGATCTTCCTCTTCCAAAGGACATTGTAAATGGACTTCTACAAAATGCTAAGAATTCTAAAGAAGAGTTTATTACTTCTATGAAAGAAGAGGTTGGTAACCACCTTTCAAAAGTTGATCCTAAGAAACTCTTAGAAGAAGTTCTTCAAGAATATGATGTCGAAGTGAATGCAAAATTCTCTTTTAAGAAGAAAGAAGAATAGTCATCTCGATGTCAATTTCAGAAAACCTCAATCAGGTTCTCAAACAAATTCAAGAAAATAAAACTGTCGATACGGTCACTCTTGTGGCCGTGTCGAAATACTCTGAATACGATGCCATCGCACAGGCTTATCAAGCAGGCCAAAGTCACTTTGGGGAGAATCGCATTGACTCCTTGATGCCAAAGGCCCTTCAAGCAAAGGAGCTTGAGCATGATATTAAGTGGCACTTCATTGGAAATATTCAGAGTAATAAGATTCGAGAAATCGCGAGTGTTCCAAATCTCTTTGCTATTCACTCCATTGATTCTCTAAAGCATCTCAAAAAGTTCTATCAAGAAATCCAACACCCAGTGAAATTCTTCCTGCAGATCAATACATCTGATGAAGAGGAGAAGGGGGGAATTAAATCTGAGGCCGAGTTACAAGACTTTCTCGATTTGATTGCCCAGAATAAAAACTCGCCACTAGAGTTTGCTGGTCTTATGACAATGGGAAAGCTGCGGGCCGAAAATAAAGAGGCCGCGGCAATTGAATGCTTTTCTAAATTAAGCTCCCTAAGAAATCAGTTAGAAAAAAGCTTAGACCTCACACTTTCTCTTTCAATGGGCATGAGCTCTGACTATATTCACGCTTTAAAAGCTGGTGCCGATTACCTAAGAGTTGGTTCAACAATCTTCAAATAACTCCTATTGAAACCTTCTTTCTTATCTAATATTTAGATAGATAGGATATGATTTTTAAAAGGCGAGCCTCTAACTTGTTGAAATTCATGAGAAAATTCAGGTATTAGATAGAGTTAATATAATTTATGAGTTTGACTTAATCTCAATATTTGTTAGTGTAGCTACAACTTGAAATTCACAGGGGTGAGATATGAATGAAACATTAAGAAAAGTTCCAGAGATTAGTTTACTAAGTTACGTTAATGGTGACTCAGCAGATCAGATTAAATTCGTTGATCAACTTATGTTTGGTCTTAAAGAATATGGTTTCATTATCCTCAACGACCACACTGTAGAGCAGGCCAAGGTTGATGAGGCCTATGATATGGTAAAAGAATTCTTTTCTCTTCCAATTGAAACAAAGAGAAACTACGCTGGTGTTATGGGTGGTCAAAGAGGTTACACTCCATTTGGAATGGAGCACGCCAAAGGTAATCCAAACCCAGACCTTAAGGAGTTTTGGCACGTAGGGCGTACTCTTAGCGCTGATTCTCAATACCAAGGTGTTTATCCTGATAATGTATGGCCAAGTGAAGTTCCTAATTTTGAAAAGGCATTTAGAGAGCTCTACGATTCAATGGATCAGACAGCAGGCGTTCTTTTAGAGGCGATTGGAAAAGGACTTGATCTTCCTCAGAACTTCTTTGCAGATATGATTCATGATGGAAATTCAATCCTAAGAACAATTCATTATCCGCCAACTAAGGGACAAGATACACAGAATTCAATTAGGGCCGCAGCTCACGAAGATATTAACCTTATTACAATGCTAGTTGGAGCTACTGCTTCAGGTCTTCAACTTTTAGATAGAGATGGGACATGGCTTGATGTTAACTCTAGGCCTGGACAACTGGTTGTTGACTCTGGTGATATGATGTCAAGATTAACGAATGACGTTCTTCCTGCGACAACTCACAGGGTAATCAATCCAGACAATGATGGTACAGAGAGATACTCGATGCCATTCTTTGTTCACCCTCACTCAAATGCTTCACTTGCTTGTCTTCCTTCATGTGTTGGGGAAGGGAAGAAGTATGAAGATATCACTGCTGGTGAATTCCTCAATCAAAGATTAAGAGAAATCGGGCTCTTATAATAAATACACAACAAATCACAACGAATTGCTTATTTAAGTGAGAGAGGGAGGTCATTGGGCCTCCTTTTTTTCGTGTTTCTAGAGACTTGGAGCTGAAAAATCTACAGGAAATCCCCCCTTTTTAGCGCTGAAATCAGTTTTAGTGCTATGAAGTGAGAAGTTTAATTGAAGGGGAATTTATGAAGAAGCTCAGCACTATTTTTGCTCTCTCGCTGATATCACTATCGGCCATGGGGTCATTGGGGAATTTGGTCTCAAACCAAGAGATCCCTGTCACGGCGTGCCTTGCTGAGTTTAGTAGTGGAGACGAAGTTTACCACTGCTCAGGTGCTATGGTTGATGCTACGACATTTAAGACTGCTGCTCACTGCTTGAAAGAAGCGACAGAAATTGAAGTTCGTTGTCAATCAGGCTTTAGCTCTCAAGTTATCAAAGAAATAGGGCATGAGAAATTCTCTAAGAAAGCGATAAAGAGAGATCTCTATCAAAGAAGATATGACCATGCTTTTCTAAAGCTTGAAAAGCCCTTTGAGGGAGCTGTTCAACCTCTTCTTATGCAAGAGAAGATCATAGAGGGTTTATTAAAGGAATCAAGAGAATGCGCCTTCTTTGGAGTGGGTCTTAATCCTTGGTATCAAGGAACGGGAAAACTTCACGGAGTGAGAACTGATACTCAAAAAATTAACTTAGAGAATGGCCTACTCATCGTGAATGATCCCTTTGGTGCCGTCACTATGATTGGTGATTCAGGGGCCTCATTCTTTTGTCGAAATGAGTCCATGGCATGGGTTAATATTGGAACTGTATCTGCTCATAGTTGGGATAATGAAACGATTGTGGCCCTTAATTCCATCATGCTCGAAGATAAGAGATTTGTTGTTGATGCTCGTGAGGTTGTGAAGAAGAATAACTCCGCTCCTTTGGCCGAATTAACATCGGTGGAAGTTTCTAAAACTTATCGTGTCCTTCCATTTTCAAGTTATACAAGTGATGAAAGTGGTGAGGAGTTTAATAGCGTTGATCGTCTTCATGCAAGATTTATTGTTGAGAAGGTAGAAGGAGAGTTTGCCACTGGTAGGCTTGAGCACTATGGGCCGGCAAAGTACTATCTCTGTTTTGATGGGATCTCTTGTGAAGAAAAACTTGAAAATATCAGGATTCATCGCTCGAGGCTTGTCGAGAATTACAACCTTCCTAAATTTCTCAGTTTATAAAAAAAAAAGGAGGACAATGCCTCCCTCGTATTTTCTATCTCTAATTAATTATGAGTTAGATGGCTTGTACCAACACTTTGGTCTTACACCGTCAACATAGTTGTCGACTCTGTTACAAGTACCGATTAGAGCATCGTCTTGGTCAACATCTGTGTTGTGATCAACATCACATAGTGCACCTTGGAAGTAAGTATCAAGTCTACACTGTGGAGCTGGGTGATTGTGGTTTGTTGAAGAAACAACATTTGAATCTGGAGTCGTAAACTTCAGCTCTTGAGAAAGGTTTCTAAGAGATCTGAATAGGTTAGCAAGTGAAAGACCTGCCATTGACCCTCTTTGACACATTGTGATGTCTTCAGCATTTGTAAAGTTAGCGTTACACTTCTTAGTTACGTGTGCTGGGATATCCATGTTAGCAACGATAGTTGCATTGTCTTCGTTTTCCATCATTTTTCTTAGACACTTAGATGTACCGAAGTAGTCAGCTTGACCTTCGTTTGATGCCCAAGAAGATCCCCACCAGCTGCTCTTCTTTGGAGCTCCACCAATGTGGTGTCCGATTTCGTGACATACTACTGTTGCGAAACCATCTTCTGTAATTGTTTCGTGACGTGCAAGTCCACCAAACATAGCTACGTGCCATGTACTTCCAGATTGTCTTGCATAAGCGTTAACTGTTCCGTCATCCCACTTTCTTTCGATAACAAGATTTGCACCCATCTCTTTGATGATTGGCTTGTAAACCTTTTCTACTTTATCGATAACTCTGTTGAATTGATCTTCTGTTAATCCACCTGCTGACTTCGCACCAACTGGGATGTACATAGAGTTTTCCTCTACGATTCCAGTAATACCGTCAATGTCACATGAGATTGCATTTGTCGTCAGCATTGTTAATGCTAGCGCTAGAAATCCGTTTCTCACTTTACTCATCATATTCCTCCTTGAAGAGCTTGCGCATATTTTTGAATTCTAATCCTTAATTCGCCTTTTAATAATTGTTGAAAAAAAATCGTCAGGTGTCCACTATGTTAGTGTAAAGTTAAGAAAATGTTAGAAAATTGTAAAAATCTCATTTGGAGTAAATATGAAGAAAATCGTCTTCTTTGTCCCTAAAAATGATGCTGAAAACGTCAAGAATGCTGTATTTAAGGCAGGTGCGGGCACTATTGGCAACTACGATAACTGCTGTTTTGAGATGGAGGGAATCGGCCAGTTTAGACCCTTAGATGGGGCAAATCCTTACATTGGAAGTCAGAATAAAGTTGAAAAAGTTGTGGAGCTTCGCGTTGAAACTATCTGTCCAGATGGTAAAATAGAAGAAGTATTAAAGGCCTTACGTCTGGCCCATCCTTATGAGGAGCCAGCTATTGATGTCTATGAACTTTTAAACTTCTAAAAACGGAGGATTTGATGAGCGAAGAAACTCTATTAAGTCAAAAAAGATGTATCCCTTGTGAAGGGGGAGTCCCTGCACTTGAAGATAGTTTAAAAGATAAATATAAGAATCAAATTGATTCAAGATGGACCTTTACCAACGAGAGAAAGAGGCTATCTCTGGAGCTTACATGTGAGAAGTTTGCGCAACCAATGGCCGTGGCCAACGAGATCGCTCTTTTGGCCGATGAGCAGTGGCATCACCCTGATCTCTATATTTCCTTTGGAAAATTGCGAATTGATTTGTGGACACACAAGATAGATAATTTAGTTGAAAGTGATTTTATCTTTGCTGCAAAAATTGATGAGGTAATCAAACGTCATGAACTATAAATCTCTCTGCTTTTCTCTTTTTCTGAGTTTCAGCTCGCTTTGTGTTAGTGCGCAAACCGCAGATCTCGATCAGCAATTCCAAGACATCATGAATCGTCAAAGAGACTTAATCAATTCGATGTTAAAAGATGAGGAAGAATTCAATCAAAGAGTTGAAAAACTTATGGAGAAGCTTCGCAAACAAGGAGCATTTGGAAACCTCAATCATCAACTCTTTAAGTATGGCCATACTTATATTAAGACCAACTGGGTACAAACTAAGGAGCATAAGAAATTAATCATTGCTCTAAATCCTAATAAGGATAAAGTTAATATTGATATTAAAGATGGTGTGCTCACAATTAAAGGTGAGAAAGTTATTGAAAATAAGTTTCTAGGCCAAAAAGATAGCTATTCAGTTAGTAAGCAACAGTTTCAACAGTCCATTCAATTGCCTGGGGATATTATTGAATCTTCCGCTAAGTTTGGAGTGGAGCAGGAGAAAATTGTTGTGACTTTCAAAAAACTTGCGCAAAAGCGTGTTCCATTAAAGAAAATTAAAGCACGAGATGTTAAAATTTAAAACTGCTGTACAGAAGTGGGGTTGGATAGCTTGGCTTTTAATTTAAAAACAATGTCTTACTTACTGAGTTCTTCAGCAGTTGAGCAAATTGTTTTGATTCAGTAGTGATTTCATGGAGGTGAGTGTAGTTCACCCCCATTATAGAGGAGCAGTTTTTGCTGTTTCTGTTAGGCCGCGCGAGTCTTTCCTTTTTTCATCTCTTTTAATATTTCAGTGAGTTTACCCACAAACTTTTTAGCATTAAAAGGTTTCGCAAGGACATACTTGATATCAAAGTCAGAAGCTATTTGAACATTCTCGTGATTAAAACCTCCTGAGATAAGTAGAATCTCAGGATCAACTTCTTGATTGTCACGAATATGTTTTATCACCCCAAGACCATCAAGCTTTGGCATATTGATATCAACAACAATAAGATCAAATTTTTGATTGTCTAATTTTCGACAGGCATCGACACCATCAGTTGCCTGAACTATTGACTTGAATAGTCCTGACTCTGCAAGAATCATGTGTAATGAATCTACAATCATT
>NZ_AUNJ01000235.1 GCF_000447775.1 Bacteriovorax sp. DB6_IX | reverse complement strand
GAAGTTCGTGGCAGATCAAGTATACGCGTGATTTCTTCTGCCATACAGATTTTATCTAACTTTCCTGATGAGAGGTTTTTCTATTTACTAAAAATCTATTATCAGTCGAGCTCAATAGAGTTAAGAGTTAGAATCGCAAAGATTCTTAAAAATCTTGATGATGAAAGGGGCGTTGAAATTTTAAAGAAGTTAACTTGTGATACTGATTTCTTT
>NZ_AUNJ01000234.1 GCF_000447775.1 Bacteriovorax sp. DB6_IX | reverse complement strand
TCGGGAGATCTTCACCTCTTCAATCAAGAAGGTGATTTCAACAAAGATTTTGCTCAAAGTATACTCAATCAAGATTTAAAAGAGGGTGAAAAAATCTTCTTACGAGATCGCTTCTATATCTACAGAGGATTTTTGGGAAGTGGCAATACCACTATGATCTTAAGTATCGAAGACCCTGAGACTAATATCGAAAATGCTCTTAGACTTCCTCATGGAAACGAAGAGAAGAATTATCGCCTCTCCGATGGTCAACGCTTTCTTAACTATAGTTACAACGGATTCGAAGAACTTGAAGATGCAGGAATTCCAATTCCTAAGTTCCATGAATATGAAAAAGATGCCTATATCGTTGTCGATAAAATTGCGCACAACTTTACTTTAAAATCATTCTTTGAAAATAGTGAAAGCATTAATGATAGTGATAAAGGTCCTATTATCGATGCTCTAAAAAACTTTGCTAAAGAAGCGGCCATATTTGAATCAATCGGAGACTTCCATCTTGAACAATTAGTTTATTCACAGACAACAAAGAAGTGGATTCTTCTGGACTGGAGCGAAGGACATCAACTTGCAAGGCTTCCCTCTTCTCCAACAATTTTTACAAGCCTAACTTTCGAGCAATCTCTAAGTGCAGAAAATAGACAAATACTCTCCGAGCTTATCAATGAAATTGAAGAACAAAGAAGAGCACAAGCTGAAATTGATAAAGTAGATTTAGAAGTTATCAAAACTCGCCTATCAGCAATGGATGACTACAATGATATTTTGAACACATATAAAGAGATCAAAACGAAGCATCTCGCCTCTTTTTACACAATGCTACAAAGAGACTTCGTAGATAATCAGCTACCAAAATTTCCTGCGGGGGTTCTGAAAAAACCAGAATTAGAACTGCTTCTGAATAATCTTGGAAAGTTCGTTCCGTTCTACTTTTCTCAATTCACAGAGAAGGTCTTGGCCAATATCTCGGATATTGAAACATTCTACTATCTCTACGAAAAACTTAATATGATAGGCTTAGATGAAGAACTTGAAGATGACCTCTCTATTGCAATCCAAAACAATATCGAAAGAATATTAAAAGGCTCTCATTCAACACAAGAGAACAAAGTCATGATTGAGAAGCTAAAGAATGACTACGGACTTATTAATTATAAGACTAAGGAAGTTTTGGGAAAGGCCGATGAGTATTTACAAAGTAATCAAAACTGTGCGGACTTAGTCATGAGTATCATGCAAGCGAATTAACTCCCTAACTCTATTTTCATCTAATAAGGCCAAAGCATCATAGGGATCACCTTCGAGTTGAAAAAACTTAGCAAAGGCGGGCTCTGTTTTGAGACCAGTAGCCTTCAAAGCACGAATTCCTTCTCGCACTCTATTACTACTATTATCAAGAATTAGTTTTTCAACCTTAAAATGGATGACTGCATATTGCTCATGGATTGGGACTCGTTGACAAAATACTTCAAATTCAACTTCATTCACTGCAAACTGAACAATTAGAGATTCTTCCCCTCTGATTATACTTCGGTAAGATTTAAATTCATCACGGTCCACAAATAAGTCAGTAACAATTCTTTCGAAACGATCTAAATTATCTGAATAACAAATAATATCAAGATCACTTTGATCATGATAAATATCTAATGGAATCGTTCCTGCTAAGAAAGGGCAAAACTCCTCTAACTTTTCGAATATTCCCGTTTCCTCTAAAGCGTTATAAGCTCTCTTTTGAAAGGCATTCCCATACTTTAAGGCATTAATGACTTTTTTATTTTCCATAATAACCTGATACATTAGTTCGGAAAAGATTCAAACTCTTTCAAATCAGCTAACTTATTTTCCCAATCTGCCTTACTCTTCATAAAAATATGAGCATTTGGATCAACCTGGACAGGAGTATCAAGACATCCCGCAGGAATGAGTACCAATTCGCCATTGTTTTCTATTGATGGTAGCGCTGAGCCACAATTTGTACAGAAACTTTTGACATGTCTTGAATGACTTAGAGAAAACTTCTTAACGCTTTCTTGACCAGATAACCAACGAATCTGTGCCCCAGGGTAAAATAGGTTTGCAGCAAAAGCGGTACCAGTATCTTTTTGGCAGAATTCACAATGACAAATAAAGAAATTCTGACATGTGCCTATCACTTCAAAACTTACGGAGCCACACAGGCAAGAACCTAGGCCGGTATTTTCCACAACTTCCCTCACTTAAGTCTATTAATACTCATTATACAACTACTCTATCATGTTAATAGAACAACTCAAGCATAAAAAGATATAGTTTAGAGCAGTAGATTTACTGTATACTGAGAAAGAACCAAAGGAAATTCAATGTTAAAAATCATCTTAAGCATAATGCTTATTTTCGTTCTCTCTTCATGTGCAAATCTCACAAGAAATGGTTTTTATAAAACAGGAGGAAATGGACAATATACCGCCGGAACCAAAAAAGACGGAAAGAATAACGGACTTGTCATAAGTAGAACTTCAACAAGTCGCTCACACAAAGGCAGAATAACCAAGAGTTCAACAACATCAATACTTAGCAATTATGAGTTTGGGAAATTAGATGGACCTCGGTATTATCACAACTCTGAATACCAAAGTAGAGTTATACCAGGAAGAAGAAAAAGACGTGTTAACTACACCACAAATAGAAGTTGCTACACAATCTGGAATAAAGGACACCAACTCCCCTTTACCTCAAAAAAATATACTAACTCTAACTCAAAACAGAGTACATCGATAGAGACTTATATTTATAATATAATCGGTAAGAACTATAGAGAAGACCTTTGCTCAAACTTTGATCATAAGAATGTTATCAACTTCTATAAGAAGGACCGTTACGGAATTGAAGTTGGAGGAAAAAGGATCTCAGGNA
>NZ_AUNJ01000233.1 GCF_000447775.1 Bacteriovorax sp. DB6_IX | reverse complement strand
ACCATTTTACTCACCTTTTATGTATTTCTAACAGCTTTCAGATTTATTGACCATTTTAAAGAAGAGTAAATGTAAAATGTTACCCTCTTTAACACATTGCATTATTCATATATTCTATTACCGACATTAACAGAATAGGAGAATCGCGATGACAATGAAGGCAAGAGTCACTACTGATGCTACAGGAAACATCACAGTACTTATGGAAGGTGGTATGGATTACGAGAATATCGTACCTCTAAAGCAAGAACTAGCAAGCTTAACTTCAAAGTACCCATCATCACAAATTATCTTGGATATGACTTCTTTGAATTTTGTTGGTTCTTCAGGAATTGGTGTTTTCGTGGATACGATCAGGGCCCTCAATAATAGAAAAGATCAAATTAGACTTTCAAATGTAAGTTCAGAGTTCTTCAAGGTCTTCAAGCTTTACAACTTTGACGCTATGGAAGTTCTCATCAATGAATTTGATTCAGACGTAACGGAACTAAGCAATTACTACGGATCGAAAGGAAGAACCTTCCAAAACTAGAATTGATAATTCAATAGTTGAACATAATAAGTTTGTCCTGGCTTCTTTAATTCTTTATCTGAAAGATTTAAATTGGCCGGGCCTTCTTCGTGATAACCTTGATTATATGAAGGATCGTACGATCCAGACTGATCTTCTTCATAAGGACTTCCATCTGTATCAGGATAGTATGTATCCGAATCTTTCTGCGGTCCCTTATACTTTCTTTTTTGAATCTCGTGTGACCCAACAACATATCCACCAAATAAAAGACCTGAGTAAAGCCCCAAAGAAGCACCAATTGCTACAGATCGTCCCTTTGCACCAAAGGCCAATGAAGCCGTTCCTAGTAATGCTCCGCCAATTGTTCCATAAAGCGCCATTGTTCCAAGAGCTTTAGCACGCGGGTTCATTTCAGCACGAGCATTTGAGTTAATGGCCATTATTAATACAAAGATAGTGATAAATAGTTTTTTAATCATATAAAAAGGATAAGGGCCTCGAAATGGAAACGCAACTAAAATTCATCAAAAATCACGGATATACGACACGACAATCCTAAATACGCACTCAAAACTTGCGCGCTATGGTATAAACGTCGCCTCTGACTCTTTGAAATATAAGCAAAAGACTTTAACTCAAAAATTTCGATAACTTTCTCTTTAAAATTTCTCTCATTTTTAATGACGGCCAAATCAACTTGACCAGCTCCGAGCTCACGCAAAACTTTTGAATAAATTAATAGAGGTGTTCCCTCACGATGAATTCTTTTTGATTCAGTAAGTTCGTATTTTAAACCTTTATAACTTCGAGACTTCGACAAATTCCTTCACTCCTTTAAAACTCTTTCTATGTATTGGAGTGATACCATGATTAGCGATTGCCTCGCGATGCTTTTGAGTTGGATAACCCGCATTTTTTTCAAAATCGTAATAAGGATATTCTTTAGACATTAAACTCATGAATTCATCTCTATAAACCTTGGCCAAAATAGAGGCCAGACCAATCACTGTCGATTTTGAATCCCCCTTGACGAGCGTATGAACGCGAACATCAGAATGCGGAATTTCAAAAGACTTATTCCCATCAATAAGTAAGGATCCTTTTTTCTTGGCACCTTTTGGAGAATAAAGCCCAAGAAATGACTCTTTCATTGCACTTAACGAGGCCTGTAAAATATTGATCTTATCAATTTCTTGTGGCGATTTTTCGTCAATCCTAAGATGAACTTCACAGCCCTCGATTTGAAGGTGCCAATTTTTTTGAAAGTCGTCCTTCTTCTCAATTTCCATCTCTAGATTAATGGCCAATTTTTCTAAAAGAATTTTTCTCTTCTTGTCCGTTAGCTTCTTAGAATCAGTAATGCCCAACTCAGCAAGAAAATTCAAGGCCTTCTCAACCTTAGCAGGACTACCTTTAATAAGAGCACAAGCACCAACAACCGGACCAGCAAGAGGGCCGCGTCCGACTTCATCAACACCTGCAATAAATCCATCTGTCTTCTTATAAAAATCTAAATCAACCAAGCCACATTCCTTCAATAGATGAAAATTAAATCTCTAAATAACAAAGGCCCACATTGTGGGCCCTCATTATTTGAAAAATGAAATTCTCTGAATTACTTTCTGTCGTAATCGATCGCGATTCTAGCAGATTTACCAGATCTATCTCTAAGGTAGTAAAGTTTAGATCTTCTAGACTTACCTCTTTGAACGATTTCTACTTTTTCAATTTTTGGTGAATGGAAAGGGAAAACTCTTTCTACACCAATTCCAGAAGAGATCTTTCTAACTCTGTAGTGACCAGAAACACT
>NZ_AUNJ01000232.1 GCF_000447775.1 Bacteriovorax sp. DB6_IX | reverse complement strand
CCATAACGACGGGCCAGTGACATTTTCAATAGATTTTTAGAAACAAGACATAAAAAAAGGCTTCTCTAGGGAAGCCTTTTTTTATCATTTTAATGAGTTTGAATTAAGCTTTAACTTCGCTACTTGCAGCTTGTTTCTCAGCTCTATCCATTGCAACGGCTTTCTTCCAAATACCTGCAAAGATAAATGCGAATACACCAATAAAACATGCAATGTGAAATACTTCAATTGTCATAGAGCTAGCCACGTTCTTAGATGGTCTAACTGGCTCTAAATTAGAGTTTGAAGCAACAATTGATGTGTTGAATACTTTTGCGTTTTGCCCACTCATGAGTCTTCTCCGTTTTTCAAATATAGTTACTTACTGTTGTAATATAAAAGTTATCTTAAGGCAAAATTTGAGAAATAACATGAGGAAAATCACTTTTTGAAATTAATTCAGGGCGTATTTTATTTAGAGTGAACAGTGTCTTACGAATTTTCAAAGACTTAATGCGTAAGGACTATAAAATTTATGTTTTTTGTGAAAGATTAACATTGTTCAACTAACAAGAAGAGGGAAATATGAAGCATATCGTAACTGTCCTCGCATTAAGTCTTACACTTTTTAGCTGTAAGAGCTTTCGCGGAAATTTAAGCACAACATCTGAACTAACACTTAAAGATAAGAAAACAACAGTGAAGATTCCTGTTGGAGAACACTCGCTAAAAGTTTCTTTTTCTTCAAAGAGAAAAGGAAAGTTTGAAGTTCTTGGAAAGAAAGTTAACTTTAAACTTAAAAAGGGTGTGAAGCTTCCAAGTGAAGGAAGATTCTGTCTTCTTGAAGATCAATGGGATCAAAACTTTGAGGCCTGTGGAGAAATCGTTGCTGAAGTGTCTTATGGACCATTAAGACATGAGTGGGAAGGTTGTACTTACCAAGTACCACGTACGATTTGTGAAGGTGGAGGAAGAAATAGAAGATGTTATACAGTCTATGATACTTACCATGGACAACGTCATGTTGAGTTTAGAATGAAAGAGACAATTGAAACAATTGATCTCGATCTCGCTCAAAGTGGTGCAACTTCTGGTACTTTCCATGCTAGAAATATTTACAATGATAAAATGATTGAGAGACAAGGAATTTGTCGTTAATAAAAGGGCCCTCTGATGAGGGCCTTTTTTTATTGTCTATTTACTTCAGTGATTTGTTCATTAAGTGTCCAAAAGTCATAGATAAGACCAATCGTAAAAAAGCCCCCTGTAAAGAGATAGAGTGCTCCAGTTATAATCTTACCCATAAAGAAGCGATGGACTCCAAAAATACCTAAGAAAGTCAGAAGTACCCATGTGAGATTATAGTCAACGAGTCCCGTCTGATAGCGATGGTCTGCTTCTTCATCCATTTGCGGAATAAGAAAGAGATCTATTAACCAACCAATTCCCAATAGGCCTCCTGTGAAGAACCAGATTGTTCCAGTAATGGGTTTACCAAAGTAAAATCTATGTGATCCTGTAAAACCAAAAATCCATAGTAGATATCCTAGTGTCTTACTATGGGTATCATTAATCGTCTGTACTAAGTTTGGCATCACTCACTCCCCAGTGTGGATATTTTTCTTCTCTCTCTACTAAGTCAAACATATGCTCAATCTTTGAGAAAATGCAAAGGTTCTCGAAGAAGTCTTCTATGTCCTCAACTTGTTCCTCGGCCTCAATCGCAAGGGGGAGACCTTGAAGAGAAAAGTTGAGCTTCATCTCTTCACAAGTTGCATTGATATTGACATGAAAGTATTGAACTTCACCTGATTCAAGCCTCTTCTTATCTGTGGAAGAGAGCATGAAGTGATACTTGGCATCTGTACGATGACCAGGCTCTGTGGTGATAACGTAATGAATTCCATTGAGTTCACATGAAAATTTCATAGGTAGATTTTTCGCCTTTTGTGCGCCAAGTCTAGGCTGCCCAATTATGTTAAAATACTTATATCTCTAAAGGGATTCTAACACTTAGCTAAAGCAAGGACAAATAATGAAAGTTGATTATGTAAAAGAATCAGAAGAAGCATCAGAGAAGGAAGAGGGAACTTTCAAAGAGAAGAAGGATTCTCCTCGTCGAATTCTTGTTGGCTCTAAGGCCAAGACAAATATCAATTCAGAAGCCTTTAATAAAGATATTTTGATTGTTGCGAGTAAACTCAAAAAGTACGTTAAAGATAAGCATGGTCTTAATACTTCAGCAGGTGTGATGGAGATGCTTTCAAATATCATTCGCATCCAGTGTGATCGTGCAGTCGAAAATGCTATGCGTGAGGGAAGAAAAACCCTAATGGATCGTGATTTTTAACCCCGATAGTGATATAACCCTTCAATGTGGAATCTCTTAGTTCATCATCACCAATACCAACTGGTAGAAAATTATCAACTCATGGCCGGTGATGAGGTCATTCATTCTTTAGATACAATTCAACTCATCCGGCTTGGCGATGATTCTTTGACGTCTTTAAATCTTGTGGCATTTGAAGAGCTAAAAGCACCAAGTCTCAGTATCGAAAGAGATATGATGACATTACTAGGCAGGCTTTTTCCTTTTATGCCTGATGGAATCTCTGGGCAAATGGGTCTTATTCCTACTCTTTTTTGGCCTTCTAAAGATTTTGTCTCAAGTAGTGTGACATTCTTTGGGGGAAGTTTTAATCCATGGCACGAAGGGCATTTAGAATGTCTGAGACAGTGCTCTCGAATAGAATCTAATCTCGTGATTGTCCCGGATTATTCTCCTTGGAAGGAGAATAATCAGGAAGGTCCTCTTGAGATTCTTAAAGATTTATCAAAGAAAACCGCTCAGGGCTTTCCTATTTATCCAGGGTTTTGGGGGATTGACTCAGTAGAAAAGAGAAATCCGACAGTGAATTGGCTTAGTAGTGTTGATCTTGAAGAGGTCAATTGGTTGATGGGAGATGATACTTTCTTTCATTTTTTGAAGTGGAATAAAATTGAACTCGTGGCCAGGTGCCTTTCAAAAATCTATGTGGTTCCACGTGATCACAAGCTAGATGAGTTACATCCTATTCAGAATAAACTTCTTAAGATTAATCCTAAGCTGAAGATCGTATTCTTAGATGATCACCCTTATAAAGAATTGAGTTCCACTTCTTTAAGAGAAAGCTCTTAATCACTTATTATATTGACCAATGACTTTTAAAGAGGCTTCTTGGAATCTCTCCATTGGAACGACTTTGGTTTTGAGTGAACCTTTAACTCCATTGCCGCTAGAGTGAAAATTTTGAGTGTCTCTGTTAAATCCACCTTTTATAAGAGAAGCAATATAAGGTCTCATTGTTCCATTCTCATCGTAGTCAATATTGGCAATGACTGGTCCTCCACTTGCCCCCGGGTAAGTGAATGAGCGTACCATTCCAAAGTCACCTTCATGACCATATTGATAGTAGTGTTCGTCTGCTTCAAAGATAAATTCTGTATCAAATGTCTCATAAGTCATATAGCGCCCATCCCCACCAATTTCTGCATCAGTACTATATCCGGCCACAGTGATTTCTCCTTCGTACTCAAAGGCAAGGTCTTCCGAAGTATCACCACGATCTTCAGGGTCAGTAAAAATAAGAATTGGCTTAATGATTTCATTTGGTATCACTTCATCAAGAACGATAATCGCCCAGTCATTTTCAAAATTTGCTTGATCTGATTTTTTTGCCATTCTCTTAATAACTTTATTCTTTGTTGTGGCATAGACTTCGATCTTTTCTACATCATGATTGAATACTCCACAATGAAGTGCAGTTATGGCAACTCTTGAACTCTGATTAATATCTGAACCAATGAGGGCGCCTGAGCATGACAAAACTTTTCCACCTTTAAGATAGGTAACGATCTTTAATACAGCATCGAGATATTCCGGAGATTCTGTATGCTTTCTAATTCTCTTATCATCCTTAGCAATCGACTTTGTCGATAAAGTGAAATTCTCTTTACTTGCACTTCTTAAAAGGAAGTTGGCGACTTCGAGATTATTTTGAATATTTTCCGTAGAGGAAATAATCTTATTTCGATTCTTATTTCCAAGACATTCTCCAACCGCTTGTGTTGAAAAAATAGTCATGATTGAAATAATGATTAAATTTTGGACAGCTCTTTTCATAAAAATAACCACTTAGTTAGTTTCTAATTTATTTATATCGATATACATACAAGATAGATGCCAACTCTTATTATTGAGAAGCTGAGTGTGCGTCTCAAGTATTTCTGTCGATA
>NZ_AUNJ01000231.1 GCF_000447775.1 Bacteriovorax sp. DB6_IX | reverse complement strand
CGGATAAAATCGCCTATAAATGATGCAATTTGCGTATTTTTAAGAAATTTTAACCAAGGATTTCCATGGCAATCTGGAATAAAGACCTGAATTTAGAAGAAATAAACAAGTTCAACCAAAAGACGATCCTCGAACATATCGATATTAAGATTACAGACTACACTGATGACGAACTTATTGGAACAATGCCAGTTAACTCCCAGACACATCAGCCCTATGGAATTCTCCATGGTGGTGCAAGTTGTGTACTAGCAGAGAGTCTTGGAAGTATCGCTTCCAATCTATGTCTTAATACAAGTAAACAATATGCTGTTGGTCTCGAGATTAACGCAATCCATGTAAGACCTGTGAAGTCTGGACTAGTAAGAGGTGTTGCTAAGAATATTCACCTAGGTAAGACGACTCACATCTGGGATATTAAAATCTATAACGAAGAAAACAAATTAGTTTGTATTTCTCGTCTAACAATGGCCGTGGTGAATCACTAATGGAACAATCAATCTATCAAAAATATGGTGGTTACAACACCATTTACAATATTATCTATGAGCTCTATCTGGAACTCTGCGACCACCCAGAAATAGCTATTCACTTTGTTGGTGTTGACCTGGATAGATTGATTAAACTCCAGACACAATTTGTCTCTAGGGCCTTAGGTGCTGAAATAGAATACATGGGAAGACCTTTAAAAAGGGCTCACCATTTTCTCGATATCACAAACTTTCAATATAACGAAGTTCAAAAGATTTTTACAAAGCTCTTTATAAAAAATGGATTCTCTGAAGAAGACGTAAAAGTTGTTAAAGAGTTATTGATTGCTGAAAGAGAAAAGATTGTAACTGCAAAGTGGAGCTTTTATCGATATGATCGTTAAGCCCTTCTATGCAGTTATAAATTATTTTGAAAATGTTCTTAGAAAAAGAGGCGCCTTAGTGGAAGACTAGTCTTAGACTAGACTCCCTCTGGCTTATAGAAAGCTTCTTTGGTAAATTTCTGGCCTGTTTTAGGATGCTTTACAATTCTTGATAATACAAAGTGAAAGAGTAGTGGGTTGAGTCTATAGATCTCATCGACAATTTCTTTCTCTTCAGCTGTTATATAACCCTTCTCTTCAAGATCTGTTGTTCTATAGATCCAATTAATCGCAGGAAGAGGATAGTCCGATCCATATCCCACTCTATTGTGAACTTGTGGATTTGAAAGAATAACATCGAGAGGTTTTCCAAGTCTTTCGTAAATTAGAAGGCTTGAAATCTCTGAGTAGAGTAAGTCATCATACTTCTTGTTATGAAACATTCTCCAAAAGAGATCAAAACAATCTACGACCTTATCTCCATTATCATAGTCTTTACATTTACCTCTTGAAGCAAGGTGTGCCATTAAAACCTTTAGCCCCATATCAAGTGGAACTCTAAGTTTAAGAGGGTTGGCGAGAGCTTGATAGGCTTCTCCCTCAACAGCCTTTTCTTCACCTGCATGAGATAGAAGAATCATATTGTACTTCTTCATCATCTTGTAGAAAGGAATTACTCTTTTAGCTGCAGGATCCATTCCCATGGCATTTGGTAACCATTTAATATACTTCACTCCTCTCTTCGCCCACTTCTCAAGTTCGATAAGAGCGTCTTTACGATAAGGGTGAACAGACATCACAGGGACAAAGTACTCAGGATACTTTTGTGAAATCTTCCATATATATTCATTAGGAATATAGAACTCTGTATGCTCGTGATTAATTGTTCCATCGGCATTATAATGCCTATCAAATGCAAGGATGTGTGTCTTAAACTTCATTGGCATATACTTATGAAGCCTCACAATTCTATCGATATATTGTTGATCGGCGTTCTCTTTATCAGTTACACCTGAAGCACTCATATAAACATTATAACGATTGTACTTACCTAAGTGCTTCCACCACATCTTCATCATTGGATTGATTTCAATCCCAGAGTCAGAATTCCCCAAACCCACTACATGGAAGTGCATATCATGTAGCTTCTTTTCATCGATACCTTCAAAAGCATCTGCAACCATTTTCTTGGCAGCAGGACTTAATTTGGCATCAATTTGCTCTGGTTCATAGTCAAAGTCACCACCCAATTTGTTATAAAGGAGAGAACAAGATGAAAGTAAAAATACTGATGTTATAACTAATAATTTATTCATTAAAAAAGCCTTAAACCTTTTTCACCACTCCATTTATACATAAGAAGAGCCGAAAAATGATTCTTATTATTTCTATTTCTAAAGTTACCTAGTCCTAGTTGATATGAGGACTTACCTTTAGTAAATTGTCCTAAAAGCATCGTCATTTGAGAATCTTGATCATATTCTTTAGCTGTATAATTAACATTTAATAAAGCAAGCATCTTATCTTCTGCTAATTTATAACCAAAGACTGAAGTTAAACTTTTTACGGTATCTTCGGGTTTTACGATAAGGTTAGATGTCTCTTCTGCAATGAATAACTCTTTTGTGTCATAATCAATTTCTTCAACTCTATAAAGATTGAGAAGAACAAATTTCTTATAGGCCAGTGCTAAGTTCACACCGTAGTAGCCCTTAGTATTATCTGCCCCACAGTTAACTGAGTTAGAACAATCAAATCCCTGAAGATCATTGAGGTTTCTATATCCGCTCGATCTTCCGATATACATTCCAAAGAATGAAATTGGGAAAAAATCCATCTGTTGAGAGATATAATTCACAACACCGCTTGTTTTAATTTGAACAGAAGGTCTGAAATAACCATAGAATGCTTTGTTCTTGTCGCTATTCCAAAACTTATAAGCGTAACCCAAGTCACCATCAACACTTGCTCCAAGTGAATAAGTTCTTATCGTTGTTTGTAGTGAATAATCAGTTTGACCAAATGTACTCAATGCATAGAGTGCAATAATTACTAAAATAATATTCTTAATCATAATTTACTCGTTAAATAGACTTCCCTGAAGATTATCAATTTCCATTCCTAATGCTTTTCGAGATTTATCAGAGATCTCTCTTCCTCTAGGAGTACGAATAAGAAAACCTTCTTTTAATAGATAGGGTTCATAGACATCTTCAATAGTATTTCTGTCTTCCCCAAGTGTGGCACACAGAGCCTCAACTCCAACAGGCCCGCCATTATAATAATCAGCGATTACCGATAGAATTTTACGATCCATACGGTCTAAACCGTTCGGATCAATTTCCATCATATCGAGTGAGTGATCAACATCATCCATTGTCACTGTGTTTGAATTTCTGACGACGGCAAAATCACGAACTCTCCGAAGAATTCTATTTGCAATCCTTGGTGTCCCTCTTGAACATTTTGCCATTTTTAAACGCGCCTGCTCTTCAATAGAAAGACTAAGTTTCTTCGCATTATTTTCTATGATCTTGGCCAACTCCTCATCAGCATAAAAGTCAAAATGCAAATGGGCCATGAATCTGTCACGAAGAGGGTTTGATAAAAGTCCAGAACGAGTTGTTGCTCCGATTAGTGTGAAAGGGGCAATATCAATTTGCATTGTTCTCGCCGCAGCTCCTTCACCTATTACAATATCAAGACGATAATCCTCCATCGCAGAATAAAGAATTTCTTCTACTGAAATATGCATACGGTGAATTTCATCAATAAAGAGAACATCACGTGCTTCTAAGTTTGTTAGAATTGCAGCAAGGTCACCTTTCTTCTCAATTGCTGGCCCAGAAATAACATGTAACTCAGAACCTAGGGCCTTCGAAATAATCATAGCAAGTGAAGTCTTCCCTAAACCAGGAGGACCAGAAAGAAGAACATGATCCATAGACTGACCACGCATTCTTGCTGATTCGACCATCACATCAATATTTTGTACGATTTTTGTTTGTCCAATATACTCAGAAAAATTCTCGGGTCTTAAGAGAATCTCTCTTTTAACTTCTTCTTCTCCAAGTTCTGGATCAAAAATTCTATCATCCATTCTTAGACCTCTTTAAGAACAAGGTGAACAAGTTGTTCAGGTCGAGTAATTTGATTTTCAGTCATTATCTTTTGGGCCAAAGGTACTATCTTCTCTTCTTTAAATCCCAATTCCTTACAGGCAAGAAGCGTATCTTGAAGAATAGACTCGTCATAAATTGGCATATCTGCAGAGACTTCTTCTTCCATTGGCTCAAGAGAAAAAGATATTTGCGAGTTATCAACATGATCATGTGATGATTGTGGATTTACCACAAGAGATTTTCCAGCATACATCTTAATTTTCGCAACTTTATTGCTTAGATCTAAGATCATTTGACTGGCGGCCTTTGCTCCAATTCCCGGTGCTTTTGTTAGAGTCTTTTTATTCTCAAAGAGAATCGCATCTATAATATTGCCAACCCCTACACTTGAAATTAGAGAGAAAGCAGACTTAGGCCCGACACCCTTCACTGTTGTAAGCATCTCAAACATTTTCTTCTCACGAAGTGTTCTAAAACCGTAAAGATCTTCTGAAGCTTCACGAACGATATGAGAAATAAAGATGGCGGCTTTAGAGCCCTCTGGTAAAACGTGCTGAAAATAGATTTGATGACCAATTCCAGAATTAGTCAAAAGGATAAGTTCATTTCCATCACTGAAAATTACTTCTCCTTGTATAAGTCCAATCATAATGTCCCTACTTGGAAAAAACTTGTTTTAGTGTGCGTCCTTTACTGTAGCTCAATTGTCCCTTCTTTTTAGGACTTTGTCCACGACCCTTTCCACGATTCAAAGCGTGACAAAGCGCTATAGCAAGGGCATCCGACTCATCGTTTGTTTTGAATTTGATATTTCCAAAGATCATTTTCAATGTCTTTTCAACACCTTCTTTTGCCGCGTGTCCATGACCCGCCACAGAAGATTTAATAAGATTTGGTGAGTATTCAAAAATTTTCTTCTTATATTTTTCACTTAGTCCCGCAATTAACGCACCTCGCGCCTGCGCAAGTTTAGCAAGAGAGGGAATTGACTGCACATAGATCAAAGATTCTAATGCAACTTCATTAGGCTCATATTCTGCAACAAGATTTTTTGTGGATTCTGAAATATCAGCTAATCGATCAAGAAACTCCGGAATCTTATCAAAACGATGAACACCCGAAGCAATATATTTGAATTTCTTTCCTTGCACCTCAATAACTGCCCAACCAGTTTTTCGAGAGCCCGGATCTATACCAAGAATAATCATAAGATCATTCTACTTACTTTGATTTAGATTTAACAGCAGAACCGATATAGAAAACGGCTGAGCCACCTAAGAACTGAACTAACTCTAAGTGCCCGTAATCACCCTTTGTAAGTCCTGCGAAAAGGCAAAGACCAACAGAGGCGAAACCAATTAATTGAAGTCCTAGTCCGAAATAAAAAGACATATCTTCTCCTTTGATAAGGCTTATACACTTTCTGGTGGAGAATTGCCAACTATAGGCCATCTCCTGTAGTATGAGGCTCGATGGAAAAGATTTTATATGCAAAACCAGTAATAGATAACGAGATTGAAGTTCTTAAAAAGAAATGTCTCGAACTTAACTCCAAAGGAGTTCACCCTTCACTTAAGGTTATTCTTGTTGGTGAAGATGCTGGCAGCGTTATTTACACTAGAAATAAAAAGCGCTTTTGCGAAAAAATCGGGGCAGATTGTGAGATCGTTAAACTCGATGAACAAGTTAGTGAAAACGACTTCTTAGAGATTGTTGCAAATTATAATAACGATTCTCAGGTCCATGGAATTCTCATCCAACTCCCGCTTCCAGCTTCTCTTTCTCATATCGATACAACTAATTTAGTTCGTCCAGAAAAAGATGTTGATGGTTTTCACTTTTATAATGTGGCCAAACTTTTCGCTGGCAACAAGGGGGATAAAGAGCTTATTCCTTGTACCCCAAAAGGTATCGTCACAATGTGTCGTCATTACGGGATTGAATTAGAAGGTAAGAAAGTTGCAATCGTAGGTCGCAGTATTATTGTTGGTAAACCCCTGAGTTTATTGCTTACTAATCATAATGCCACTGTCACTCTCGCTCACTCTAGAACTGCTAATCTCAAAGAAATTACTCGTGATGCAGATATTATCATCACAGCTATCGGTAATCCGAAAATGTTCGGTAAAGAATATTTTAGAAATGACCAGAGTCAGATCGTTCTAGATGTTGGGATCTCAAGTATGCCCGAGGGTGGAATTGCTGGTGATTGTGATTTTCATCAAATCAAGGATCAGCTAAAGGCCATCACACCTGTTCCAAAAGGTATTGGCCCAATGACTATTTTTTCAGTGGCCCAAAACCTTTTACAGGCATCAGAAAATAGCTTATAAAATTCTCAATGTAATTTTTAGGAGGCTTTATGAGCAGGACTTCTCTCTATGAGGAACACGTTGCATTAAAAGCGAAGCTAGCTCCATTTGCTGGTTTTGAAATGCCAATTCAATATTCAGGTGTTAAGGCCGAAGTTCAAGCAGTTAGGGATAATGTTGGAGTATTTGACGTTTCTCACATGGGTGAGTTCTTCGTTGAAGGAAGGGACGCTATTTCCTTTGTTGACTACCTCATCACGAATGACTTTCAAGGTGCTTCAATTGGCAAGGCCGTCTACTCTCCACTTTGTAGAGATAACGGGACAGCAATTGATGATCTCATTGCATATAAACTAGAAGAAGAAAAAGTTCTTATCTGTGTTAATGCTGCCAATATAGAAAAAGATTGGAATTGGATTGATTCAAAGAAGAGTGGATTTGATATTGAACTAACAAATAGATCTGATGAATTTTCACTCTTAGCTATTCAAGGTCCGAAGACGGAAGATTCTCTTGCGAAGCTTGGATTTAAAAATACTGATGCAGAATACTACTCAGCATTTGAAAGCACTTGGAATGATCAACCTGTAATACTAGCAAGAACAGGTTACACTGGTGAAGATGGCTTTGAGATTTTTGGTTCTCATGAAACGATCAAAACACTTTGGAAACAAATGATGGATATTGGCGTGACTCCTTGTGGTCTCGCTTCAAGAGACGTTCTAAGACTTGAGGTTTGTTATCCTCTTTATGGTCACGAACTCAATGACGAACTTACTCCACTGGACGCAGCCCTTAAATGGACCGTAAAAGAAAAGAAAGAAAAGTTTATTGGAAAAGACTCACTCGTCGGTGCGACATCTCAGAAAAGACTCGTTAAACTTTCACTTGATAAAGGTATTCCAAGAGAAGGGTATCCAGTCTTAGATTCTAATGACAAAGAAATTGGAATTGTTACTTCTGGTACAATGTCTGTTACAACTGGCAAAGGTATTTGTTTGGCACTAATTGACAGAGAAAATTTTCCAGAAAATAAAGAGTTTAAAATTCAGGTTAGAAAAAATATAATCAATGCTAATTATCATACAAAAGCATTTGTAAGCGGAGGTCACAAATAATGGCAAACATTCCAGCAGAACTTAGGTACACAAAAGAGCACGAATGGGCAAAACTTGAAGGTGAAATCGTAACAGTTGGTATTACTGATTTTGCTCAGTCTTCATTAGGTGACATCGTTTTCGTTGAACTTCCAGAAGTGGGAGATGAGCTAGATAAAGATGGAACTTTTGGAGCTGTAGAATCTATTAAATCAGCTTCTGATCTTTACAGCCCTCTTTCAGGAGAAGTTGTAGAAGTTAATGAAGAACTAGTTGATTCTCCAGATAACTTAAACTCTGACCCATATGGTGCATGGATGATTAAGTTAAAAGTTTCTAACTCTTCAGAGCTTGAAGAACTTCTTAGCGCAGAGGATTATGCACCTCTTTGTGAAGAATAAATAAAGTAAGAAATTAAAAGAATATAAAGGCCCTCTTGTAAAAAATACTGAGGGCCTTTTTATTTTTAACGTAAAATTCAAGCCTTATATTAACAACAAATTAGATTGAAAATTATCAAGAAATACTTAACGCTTTCCTAAATAAAAAAATTGCACACTCTCCTTTTTTTTCCTTTACGAAAGGCCCCGCAAGTCGCATACTGCCTTTCGTCCCTTAAGCAGGACCTCGGTAATTACTCATTAAAAAGGTAATAAATGATCGAAAATCAAGAATCAATTCAACTAATCAATACAGCAATCATCAAAGGTAAAGAAAAGAAGATTGATACGACGTATGAAGACAGATTAAGCAAGGCTTGTCAGTCAACAGCTATCAAAGCGATTAGTAATGCAATTTCTCAATTAGCAGAAAGTGAAAAGATTTCTTACGATCAAGCTGCGATTCAAATTGTTGAAACTATCAAAGAGCTAGATAAAGTTTGGACTGACTACGTTCTTATGGAAGGGATTAACAATATCAAGAGAATGCTTAAAGACAATCAAGGTCAAAATCACCACTAAGTCGTTTAGCTTCTCGTTACGGCAAATCCCCATTCAATTGATGCTCTACCGTTTTTAACCATACCACTTGGTGGGTTTGGAAAAGGTCCAGCTTTATTAAATGATTCAACTGCAGCTTCATCAAGCTCACTTACACCTGACGACCCCTTAATGAAAACTTCTACAATATTACCCTTGTCATCAATTGTAACTTTTAAAGAAGTCATATGTTTATCAGAAGCCGGAAATCTTCCCTTCCTTCTGTAAAGCTTATCCATTTTATCTCTTAGAGATTTTCCCCAGTGTTGTTCAAGTCTTTGCTTAATTCTAAAGTAGAATCCATAGTACATATTCTCTTTAGTGTTTAACTGAGTCATATCCCCCAAAGGAACATCATCGAGATAGTCATTATTACTAGCGAGCCCCTTGCTTTTAACATCACCATTTTTCAACCCCTTAACTAGTTGCTTTTGCTTCTTAAGGGCCTGAGTTGGTTTAGTCACTGCAAAATCTGCGAAACTGAACTTCTTAGTTCCGTTCTTAGACTTCTTCATGGCCTTATCTGACTTATTCTTCTTAGATTTCTTTTGCGTAATCTTCTGAGCCTTACTATCAATAAGTGCATTACCCTTACCGGCCTTATTAAATTTATCTACTCTACTGGCCTTAGTTTCTCTCTCTGTCGCATTATCAAACTTACTATAGTACTTAGCCTCTTTTTCAATTTCTAAGTTACGTTTTTCTGTCGTCACCATTTGCTTGAGTTTCTTAGGCTTACGCTTGTTAAAAATAAGCTTTATACGCTTCTCTTTTGGCTTCTCAGTGATTTTAGTGAGGCTTTCTATAGATGGTAGGAGCTTGGACGGCATCAGAGCAATATGAGCAAATAGCGACATGATGGCCGCGGCCCAGATGATCTTCTTTGTCTCAATTCTTCTATTTCGCACAAAAGCTCCTCAAGCGATAGTCAGATTATAACATTACGCCTTTAGAGCTTTATCGGAACTTGTTTATTTAATTTTAGGATTTATTGATTTTTGTAATATTCTTCATCTTCGAAGATATCACCTTCAGACTTAGCAGCTTCTTTCTTCTTAAAATATGAGCTAATTGAGTCATTCCCAGGCTCAGTACCCTCTACAAAAGACTCCAAGAAAGCGTTCGGCTCATTTTGCTCGGCAACTCGTCCAGTTTGTTTATCTACGTAGACATTCAAGATACCTAGAGGAATTTGGAAGTCCCTTTCACCATATTTCTTGATACTTTCACGCATATAACCTGACCAAATTGGTAAGGCTGACTTCGAGCCAGTTTCACCCCAACCCATTGTCTTATTATTGTCAAAACCTGCCCACACTCCAGTAACAATATTTTGTGAGAATCCCATGAACCAGGCATCTACGTAGCTACTCGTTGTTCCAGTTTTTCCGCCCAGAAAATTACTCACCTGCTTTGCTCTTCTTCCTGTCCCATTATGAACAACTCCCTTTAAAAGGTTTGTCATAATATAGGCCAGTCTTGGATCGTAAACCTGTTCTTCATTTAGTGAGAGATAGAATGGATTTACTTTTTCTTCCTTTTCTTCTTCACCTTCTGGAGCTTTCATCTCTTGAGCTGCTTTTTCAACATCTAACTCTTCACTAGACTCGACGACCTTTTCTTCTGTTTCCGCTGGTGTCTCATCTTGAATATAATATTCCTTACCTTCTCTATCTACGATAGATGTAATGAATTTTGGTACAACTTTTTTTCCACCGTTTGGATAAATAGAATATGCCTTAACCATTTCAAGGAGGGTTGCTCCAAATGATCCTAGAGAAATACTTAGGTCATTCGGCATCTCTGCATCAAAACCTGTTCTCTTTAAGAATTCGTGAATCTTAGACATTCCCAGATCTAGTGCGATTTTAATTGTTGGGATATTACGACTTAACTCAAGAGAATTTCTAAATGTCATCGCTCCTTTAAATTTTCCATCGTAATTTCTAGGCTTCCAATTTAAAGAACTATCAGCACCACCAAGGGCTTCTGGTGTATCTAGAATTATTGTATTTGGAGTGTATCCATTTTCTAGTCCTGCTGCGAAGAGGGCCGGTTTAAAAGCAGACCCAGGTTGTCTCTTTGACTGAAGCGCCCTGTTAAATTTCGACTTATCATAATCTGTTCCACCAACCATTGAGACAACTTCACCAGTAAAAGGATTTAGTGAAAGGAGTGCAGCTTGAACTTCAGGCTCTTGTTCTAAAGAGCATAGGAGGTAACTTTGTTTCTTTACAAATTCCTTATCTCTAGACTTTTCTAGATAGGACTTAAACCCTCTCCATACTTGTGACTGAAGACTTGTTTTCTTTTCAAGAATTTTTACACGAATAATGTCTCCGGCCTTAACGATAGAAGATGGAGAAGTAACATATGGAAAGTACTGCCTGTCTTCTGACAAGCTTCTTTCATGGGCCCAACGAAATTCAGAATACGGAATGATTCCTGTCACACCACCAAGTGAAACATAGATAATTCTTGCTCTGTCATCTACGGCTTCGACTACAGCATTATGAAAGTCACCTTTATTCAACTGCGCCAAAAGCGGATCATCGCTAATATTACCTGCTCTAAATCTTGAGTTATAAAGTGAGGCCCTTTCTTCATTTTTCTTAGCTAGAATATCTTTCAGTTCTTCTTCATTAAAATTGATTTCATAACTTCTGTTTAATTCATCATTTAAAATAAAGTAATGAGAGTTGTCCTGGTATAGCTCTTTTCTAAATTTCTGATAATGCTCAATTCTCTTTTCTTCAGGTACAAATCCAATTGGTCCATTAAAGCCTTGTCTCTTATCGATGTCCCTTGCACCCTCGCGAATTTCTTTTTCTGCGACTTTTTGAAGATCGTAATCGAGAGTCGTAAGAACTTTAAATCCATTTCTTAAGAAGTTCTCCTCTCCTACTAAATCAACAACTTGTTGCCTTACATATTCAGTGAAGTAAGCGGCCTTAAAGCCCTCACCTCTTTTGATTCGATACTTAATCTTTTCGTTAACAGCTTCTTCATATTGCTCTTTTGTAATCTTTCCATTTGCTAACATTCTACCTAGAACATAGTTTTGTCTGGTTTTTGCAAATTTAGGATTGATATAGGGTGAATACTTTCCAGGCGCAACAAGAAGTCCTGCAATAAGTGCAGCTTCAGCTACTGTTGTTTCAGAAAGTTCTTTATCAAAGTAACCTCTATATGCTGATTTAACCCCATAGTATCCACCACCAAGATAAACTTGGTTGAGATAAAGAAAGAGGATCTCATCCTTACTGAACCTTTTTTCAATTTTCTGAGCAAGTAAGAAGTCTTTAATCTTACGAGTTACAGATCTTTCTCGAGATAGAAGAAGCGACTTTGCCACCTGTTGTGTAATTGTACTTCCCCCTTGAACGACACGACCAGCTTTAATATTAGCAAGCATGGCCCTCATAATTCCAAGGTAGTTAACTCCTGTATGATCATAGAAGTTTGCATCCTCAGCTGATAAGAAAGCATCAACAATCAGCTTTGGGATTTCATTAATTTGTACAATATCTCTATTTTCAACACCAATTTCTGCTAAAACGGCCCCATCCTTAGAAAGGATTTGTGACTTGATTGCTGGCTTATAGTCTGCAAGTGATGAGATTTTTGGTAAACTAAAAGAGAAATAAATCATTACGGAAAATACAAATAATCCGCCTATAAGTGCTGTAAATGATCCTAAGAGTAATAGTCTTGATAGGATTTTCTTCATAAAACTTCTTCCAATTGAGAGCAAATTGGACTGAGCTCTCTTCTTGTTGTTGCAATATTTGCGGCATCAAGGGTGCCGTCTGTTTTAATATTAATCATTAATATATTTGAATTATCCACATTCTTTAACGTGGAGTAGATTTTTCCGTAGAGTCCTAGTAGGTAGCCATCTGGACTTTTAAATTGAAGCTTATCTGAAAGGGAGTTGATCACGACTAGCCTATCAACAGGTAACCCTATAAGTCCTTCCCTTGATAAGAAATTCTTCTTTAGAGGCGTATCATAAGAATTGATATTGAGACCTTGTTTTAGGATAGCTTGAAAATCACCTTTAGACGTATAGCGAACACTTCCCTCTTCCTTATCATATTCAGGAAGCCATAAGCTCTTACTTGAGGTTTTTAATCTTTTGCTCGAGATATTTTTGTCGATGAACTTATTCCATTCTCGATTCCACTCTTTGGAATACGGAGTGAACTTATCTTTACGAAGCTCTCTATAAATTTTCCATTTAATTTGCTCCGGAGAATCCCCCTGTGCAAATAAAGCCGCAATAATGGCCGAGAACCCTGCTCCAGAAATGAGTCTAACCTGGCGATCCATTTTCTCAAAACACTTAAGCACGTCTACCGCATCAAGTGATTTATAAAGAGACGGTGCAATCAGAACTCCAAATGTTTTTGACGTATTCTGCCCATTTTGAATTATTTCATCCTCGTCAAACACCGGCCCGTAGGCACCAACTTGATCTTGAGGATCAATGATCGCTGAGCTCTCTGTAACCTGATCAAAGCTTAACTCAACACTCGCAAACCCCTGAGTCTCTTTTTTCTTAGTTGTTGTACAAGAAACAATAATGAGTGTGATTAAAAATATTAGAGAAGATTTCTTAAGCATCGATCTCTTTTTCTTCTAAGCTCTCAGTTAATACTGTAATTTTTTTCTCAACTTCACCTAGATACTTCTTGCAGTCAGTATAGAGTTTTACTCCCGATTCAAAGTTCTTAATACTCTCATCGAGACTAAGCTCACCTGACTCTAGTCCTGAAACTAATGATTCAAGCTCTTCTAAGTTTTTCTCAAAGTTTATTTTCTTAGCCATAAATACACCGCGTCAAAATATTTACTCTCTAAATGAGAGCTCTCTAGCAAAAATTTCCTAGCTATCTGTCGTATATTACACCATTAAACACAGGGCTTGTAGTTAATTCAGCACGTTACGTGGCGGGTCATTTTTACCTATGTGGATATTTTGGCACAGGATTCGGTATAGTAAGAAGGTAAAGTTTGCCAGGAGGGCAGATGAAAGAGCTATGGGTGCCACTATCAGGAGCTATTGCTCAACAGAGGAAAGTTGAGACAATCGCGAACAATGTTGCCAACGTCAACACGCCTGGTTTTAAAAAAGACGACATTACTTTTAAAGAATATCTTACGACTCTAGATAAGGGCTACCAAGATATCGATTTACCTCGTCAGGAATGGGCCCCTGAAGATTTCTACAGAAGTTATGGAGCTGAACACGCCAAGGTTAAGGTCGATGCAAGCTTTGTTGACTTCACTCAAGGTCAACTTTCTCCAACAGGAAATAATTTAGATATTGGACTTAGGGGTAAAGGTTTTCTGGAAGTTCAAACTCCTAATGGCATTCGTTATACACGTCGTGGAATCTTATCAATTAGAAATGATGGAACATTAATTACCGATCAAGGATTTCCTGTTCTTGCTAGATCTAATGACCCCAAAGCTCCTGCAGAAGGGCGTCAGATAGTTCTCCCAACAGCGGCACGAAATGTTGCAATTACTCTTCAAGGTGATATCTTCGCGGATAATCAACCAGTAGCTAAAATTAATATCTCAGAATTCAATGATATTCACGCTCTTAGAAAAGAAGGTGGATCTCTTTTTATAAACAAAGACCTCAACAACTTAAAAGCTGAAACTAAGACAAGTGTTCACCAAGGTTTTGTCGAACAGTCAAACGTCAATGCAGTCAGTGAGATGTCTGAACTAATCAAAGCACACAGACATTTTGAGGCAATTCAAAATGTCATTAAAACATATGATCAAGTTAGCCAGAAAGGTGTTAACGAAATAGGAAAGTTCTAGGAGTAGTATGAAGAAGTTATTTATTACAAGTTTCGCACTAGCAATATCTTTTAAGGGCTATTCAATGATGAGAGCTCTCAATACAGCTGCAACAGGAATGGCAACTCAAGAGATGAATGTTAGTACTATTTCAAACAATGTCGCTAACTTGAATACGACAGCATATAAGAAGCAACGAGCTGAAATGGAAGATCTTCTCTATGAGACAGTAACTGAAGCAGGAGCGAGATCGGCAAACAATACAATGTACAATGTTGGCCTACAAGTTGGTTCAGGTTCTAAGGTTAGTGCTGTTAGAAAGGAGTTCATTCAAGGTGCTCCTCAAGTAACAAACAACCCTTTTGATCTTATGATTAATGGTCAAGGTTTCTTTGGGATTATTGATGAAAATGGCCAAACACTCTATACCAGGGATGGTTCGTTCAATGTTGATAGCACTGGAAATCTCGTCAACAAGCAAGGATATAGAGTCTTTCCAGGCTTTACATTCCCGCCAGGGACAAAGAGTGTCAACATCACGGCAAACGGTACAGTTGAAGTTTTTCTACAAGGACAAGTTCAGCCTAACGTAGTCGGACAAATTCCAGTTTTTACATTCATTAACCAAGTGGGACTTAAGTCAGCAGGTGGAAACTTATACAGATTAACTGCTTCAAGTGGTGAAGCTATTCAAAATATTCCAGGTCAAAGTAATTCAGGTCGTATTCAGCAAGGTGCTCTTGAGTCTTCAAATGTAACGATTATGAATGAAATGACAAATCTAATTAGAGCTCAAAGAGCTTACGAGATGAATTCAAAGGTTATGGGAGTAGCTGATCAAATGCTACAGACTGTTAACAACATTAGGTAATAGATGAATAAATTTTTATTCTTAACACTCTTTTCTCTTACAACACAAGCTTGCCTAATTAACGGAGCAAGCTCTCTTATCGTATTTGGTAAAGAAAAGAGAATTACTTTTGATTCAAAAGATTGTTCTACACAACAGATTCAATCTATTTCTGAGTTTGTAAAAGAATCAAGCGGTACTATAAGCAACAGCTATATGAAACGCATTCCAGAACTCAAGACAATTACGATCAAACCTGAATCTATAAGAGTTCGACGCCTTGAAGATATCGTTCACAATAGACTTAATCTTTCAAACGATCAAAAAGTCGAGCTCATTCAGCAAGACTTCTCGTCACAGTTCTACAAATTGAATAATGACGAGTTTTTAGAAGTTTATTGTGAAGACTGTAATAATGGTAAAATCAATAATTTTAAAATTGTTAAATCTAATGGAACGACAAAAGAGACAACTTGGGTCAAAGGAAAAGTTTTAACGGCAGTAAAATCATTTATCGCTAAAAAGAATATAAATCTAACTTTCCAACCACTAAATAAGGCTGACTTTGAATTTAAGACGATCTATGTCGCATCTCCAGAGAGAGTTTTTACGACAAACCATTCTCTTAGTTTCTTCAGACTAAATAAGACTATCCGAAAGGGTCATACTCTTGAATCAGCGGATTTAACTCCTGTTCCATTAGTACAATATGGAACTCCTGTCTCTGTTCAGCTCAACAAAGATAATCTGAACATGAAACTTATGGCCAATCCTCTTGCGACAGGAAAGCTTGGTGATACGGTCAGATTAAAGAATAGAAATTCTAATAAAATATTTTTTGGAAAAGTAATAGGAATAAATAAAGTAAAGGTTGAATTATGAGACTTGTTTTGTCACTTGTGACATTATTAACATTCACTTCATGTGCTAACTACATCAACAAGATGCATTCTGAGTTTGATCGTGCTGATGGTAGAGTCTATGCAAAGGAAAAAGTAAGAAAAGATACATTTGATAGGTTTAGACAGCAAAGAAGATCAACAAGACCTTCAACTTCTTCACGTGCCAATGTTCTTCCTCAAGTTAAAAGACAATATGTTTCTCAACAACAAACAAAGAGAAGGTACACAGCAAATGACTTAGTTGATAATTCATCAAGTGCTAGTCTTTGGTCTGGATCAGGAAATGATAACTACCTATTCACTAAGAATAAGTGGAAGAGAAATGGTGACATTGTTCTCATTAATGTTAAGTCTGGATTAAAAAGGGCCATTACTCTTGAACTTAAAAGAGCCTTTCCAACTATGCCTAAGAAGAAAAAGACTGCTGCCGCAGCTCCTGCTGCAAACCAGCCGGCTCAAGTACCAGCAGCAAATAATGAAGAAGAAAATAAAGACGAAAAAACTTATGACAAAATTTCGAGTGTCATTATTGAAGAAATTAGTAAGGACCACCTTCTTGTAAGAGGACAAAAGTTCTTACTCTATAGAAATGGAAAACACTTAATTGAAGTACAGGCCCTAGTGGCAAGAAAAGATATTCTAGATGACGATACAGTAGATTCGAATTCATTCTTAGAATCTACAGTGCAGGTACTGAGGTAATTCATGAAGAAGTTTATTGCGATAACATTGTCACTTTTCACTCTTTGTAGTTATGCAAAGATGGAGAGACTTAAGGAAATTGCCACAGTTAAAGGTGTACGCGACAACCCTATTGTGGGTTATGGTTTAGTTATTGGCCTAAATGGTACAGGAGATGGCGGTGGTGAGATTACTAACACATCACTTAAAAGAATGTTTCAAAAGCTCGGTCTAAATCCAAGGAATGAAATCTCTTCCAAAAATGTTGCCGCTGTAATTGTTACGGCAAAGCTGCCTGCATTTGCGAGACAAGGTCAGAAAGTAGATGTAACAGTTTCTTCAATTGGCGATGCTTCCTCACTTGCAGGAGGAACACTTCTTGTTACACCTCTAAAGGGTGGTGATGGAAATGTTTATGCAATTGCAAATGGTTCTCTCTCTATTGGAGGACTTAAGCAAGGAGCGAAGTTTGCGACGACAGCGTTAATTCCGCAAGGTGCAACAATTGAAAAAGAAATCGCAGTAAACTTTGATCAAAAGAAGTCGCTAAGGCTCAGTCTTAAAAATCCAGATTTCACGACAGCTGCCCGTGTTGAAAGAACTATTAATCAAGAACTTGGTGGAAAATACGCTTCGGCCAAAGATGCAACAACAGTTGATCTCATTATTCCAGTTCAATACCAGAGAAAAGTAGTTCAACTTATGGCAATCATCGAGAACTTTAAGGTTTTTACAGATCGATCGGCTAAGATTGTTATCAATGAAAGGACTGGAACGATTGTAGCTGGTGGTGATTTTGTTCTTAAGCCAGTTGCCATTAGTCATGGAGACCTCTCTATTGAAATCAAGGCTGAAGGACAGGAAGAAGGCAAACCAGGATATATGCACTATCTTGACAAAAAGACTACACTAAATGAGTTAGTAAATAGTCTTAATGCACTTGGTGCGACACCTGAAGATCTTATCTCAATTTTTCAGGCACTTAAGAGAAATGGTGCTCTCGTAGGAGAAATTGAACTGATCTAGAAGTATGTAATATTTATATAGCATTAATCTTTTGATTTTTTTGCTAAAAATGCTAAAATGATAATATAGAAGGGCTTTTCGAGGATTGGAAAGCCAAAGACTCAGGAAGAGTTGTGACTGATATAAGAATACACAGACCACACATTACTAATCAGAATGTTCAAAAACCTAAAAAGTTTGAGGACAGCTCTAAGTATATTCCTGAACAAATTAAAGAAGTCGCTCAATCTTATGAGAAAGAATTTGCAAAAATGATGATTCAAGAAATGCAAAAATCTGTTTCTAAGTATAGCAAAGACTCTTCGGCTAACTTCTACCAGTCCCTAATGACTGATGAGCAGGCCCAGTCTATGACTAAGAATAATGAAGGTGTTGGTACTTCAAAAAATGATTCTCGATCAAATTTATCCGGAACATTAAGAAACCAAGCCAACTATGATTACCAATACGAAAAAGCAAGCTCTAAAGAAGCCTGCAATTGGAATGCACGATCACCCTAAACGTCCACAACAGATAAAGATGTATGGACAAATCGCTGGAGAAAGTCATGAATAACATTGACAGCACAAGATCAAACTTTTTTCCGAATGCTAAACCTAGTACTAAAAATACAGGTAGAGCTAATCAGGTAAATCTAAAGAGCAATAGCTACGAGAAACAAAAGTATATTGATAGCTACACAAAAAGAGATGCTAAAGTCGAAATCCCTGAAGCAGTAAGAGACTTTTCTAAAATTAAGAAAGTTGCTGATGCTGCTGAAGTTGATAACACTCAAAAAATTGCAGCTCTAAAAAAGCAGATTGCTGATGGAACTTACAAAGTTGATTACGATGCTTTAGCAGATAAGATTTTAGGAGAAGAGTTCAGCGTATGATCTCAGAAAAAGAAATCCAAAGATTGAAGATTTACTACTTTCAAATACAGATGTTTGGAAGAGACACTGTGAACTTCACTCAGAGCTTTTTGATCTGACATGTGATGAGTATGCCTTACTACTTGAAAGTGATCTCGATAACCTTGAAGCAAAGATTGCAGATAAGAATAATCTCATTGA
>NZ_AUNJ01000230.1 GCF_000447775.1 Bacteriovorax sp. DB6_IX | reverse complement strand
GTAGAAAGCCTCATTGATCATTGGCATAAGAATTCTATTCACTGCAAATCCAGCAACATCATCAGCTCTAACAACTGTCTTACCCATTTTAACGGCCACATCTTCAACTGCCTGAATTGTTTCTTCATCAGTTTCTAGACCCGTAATAGTTTCAACAAGTTTCATAACAGGAACAGGGTTCATAAAGTGCATTCCAGCAACTTTTCCGCTCTCTTTGTCGCTGCTGCAATTTCAGTAATTGAAATAGAAGAAGTATTTGAAGCAAGAATCGCATCATCTTTTACGATTTCATCTAGGCTTTTGAAAATTTCGAACTTGATCTTCTTATTTTCAGTTGCGGCTTCAATCACAAGATCACAATCCTTAAGATCATTCATATTTGTTGTCGGCTTAAGATTTCCAAGTGCTTTTTCAACAAATGAGCTATCCCACTTACCTTTTTCTACACCTCTATCAAGTTGTTTCTTGATAAATCCGTGACCAAAATCCAATCCCTCTTGATTGATATCAAATAGGACTACTTGGTAGTCGCTCATAGCGGCAACTTGTGCAATTCCACGACCCATTTGTCCCGCACCCACAACACCGATGAGTTTTACTTCAGTTGAAGACATATAAACTCCTTTCATTTATTCATTAATTGTCAGATAAAATCCCAACGATCATACACACTTGACCCTTCTTTAACAACTTTTTTGGGCCACGCAACATATTGATATTATGAAAGTAATCAGCCGAAAGCCGGGCCCAGTGTGGACTTCTTACACGACACCTAGCGACAAATTACAGAGATTGATAACAAAAGACTTGCCTTTTGCTTTAATAGGCCCTATAAAAACAGTCTCAAATTATGTTGAAAGTAGAAAATAAATAGTTAACGTTAGGAGTTGATTGTGGCAAACCACAAATCTGCAAAGAAAAGAGCAAGACAAACAATTGTTAGAAACGCAAGAAACACTATCAGAAGATCTTCAGTTAAAAATGCTGTTAAAAAAGTAAGACTGGCGATTGAAGAAGGTAATAAAGAAAACGCATCTTCACTTCTAGTTGCTGCACAAAAGCAATTAGCTAAGCTTGCGAAGCATGGTGTTATCAAGAGAAATTCTGCAGCTAGAAGAACTTCTAGACTTGCATCTCAAGTTAACAACATCTAATTATTGCTGAAACCTACCAACTTATAGTTGGTTATATAAATAAGCAGAGTAGTCATCTACTCTGCTTTTTTGCGTCTTGTTTTCAAAATAGTAAATATAGATCTCTAAACTGCTATACAATAATGGGGATGAAGATAAAGTATTTTGATAAAAAACAATATCTTATTCACTAATATTTTTAGCAGCTGTAAAAATCATGAATTTTCAAAAGTGATTTCATGGGGATAGGCAATTACCACCCCCACTCTAGTGGACCAGTTTTAATACTTTAGGTAACTCAGACGGATTTCATCGCGAAGCCACTCGCTTCTTTGCTTGGCCAAAATCTCTAGCTTCGTAAAAAGCTCCAAGTAATTAATCAGCTCATCTTTCTTCCAACCTCTGGAAGCGTTAATAATACCTTGATCATACTTAGATAACTTTGCCTTCGAAGCACTATAGCCAGGATCGATGATTTTAATGATGTGACCTTGGATAAATGAAAAGAATGAACGATAGACATCGTAATCATTTTCGATAAGAAGAAGAGAAATAAAGAATCTCTTCATATTCTTCCCATTGAATAGATCGGCCAGTTCAAAATTATTTAAGTGTTGCGGCCTAATGAGTTTCTTAACCAAATCAATTGTTATTTCACCTTGATCTTTATAGGCCGAAATAACCATCAGTGCGTTATAATAATTTTCAGCACTGGCCTCAACAGTATTTGAAATATAATTCTTTACTTGGGCATTGAGTTTTATTTGAAAGAAATCAGCAATCACATCAACATACTTATTCATCTCCCAAAACTTTGGGCCTTCATAAGTCACTTGATCTAAAACCTTAGTAAATGCCTTGTCATTAATCTTCTTATTACTAAAAAAGAAGATCTTATTATCACCACCAAGATAGTGGTCAAAATCAAGTTCTGAGAGATAAGTCTTAACCTTGGCATTCAGCTTGTCTGATTCCAAGACAATATAAGGACCAGAACTTCCAAATAAGCTTGGTGAAAGGAGATTGTCCTCTATCCAACCAATTGTTAAGTCAGGACCATAAACTTTAGTGAAGTCTTTCTCTAGCGACTGAATGATGATTCTTTCTACGAAACAATCTGGAAATTGAAAAAGAGCGATAGTGCTTTGTTCAATTTCTGTGAGAACTTTTGCATTCTGCCCAAATGGAATTTTTAGATTCTTTTTCTTAGTAGGCATTAGAAAGAACCTCTCTAAACTCATTGGCCAAAGCTACTGAACTATCGCTTAGGGCCTTCACCATATTCCCACGAGTCTGTGTCCCTCTTACAGGAGCAGCACTGTCGATGTCACCAATTTCATTACTAATATTGTAGCTTCCAGAAACTCCAAAAGTTTTTGAAAAAATTGTTCGAGGAAAAGCAGACTTAGAAAATTTAAAATAATTTACGAAGAAATCGATTTCTTCTTTCGTTGGTCTTTTTAAAATATAGAGCTCAACTCTTAAATCATAGGTTCCTGTTGTCGGTAAATAGAAAGCATTTCTATCTCCAATCTCACTTAGTTGCGAGTTATTCATCAAGGTACTACCTGTGAAACTGATCTCCTTGTCGTGAACTCGTTTGACAACACCTAAAACTACAGCGTCTTCATTTTCAAGCTCACCAGAATTCACCCTTAGGTCCGGGTAATTTGATAGAACTTCGTGAATGGCCTTCGTATAGGCGGCTGTAACAACTGGTAATGACGTTTTATTAATAAACATCGGAATCGCCACACTATTCACCCCTTGAGAAGCAAATGGATTAGTATTATGACGAACTTTATACCCTGCACAAGAAATAAAAAGCCCAAGAGAAATGATAGATAAGAATAAATATCTCATAGACCTACTATGCCTTATCTCTCGAGGGAACGTCTATTTTTTCTTTATTTGACGCGACTAATCTTATATGATGCTCACCTATGAAAAGTGTGAAAGACCTCTTAAAAGATAATGAATTCTCTTCGAGAATTCCAAGAAATAAGGAAAAGAAATCTGCGGATATCTTCGACTTTCTTGAACTTATCAATAACTGGGACCAAGTTGTTGGGCCTAAACTAGTTGAGCACACTATTCCTCTAAAATTGAAGAATAAGAATCTTACAGTTCTCACTTCTCACCCTGTCTTTGCACAACAACTCTCTTTTATGGAAAAGGCAATTATCGAAAAGATTTATGCAAGTTTTCCAGCGATCCAAGGTCAGGTAAGAAAGATATTTTTTCAAGCGGACAATCGTCATTTTCAACAGAAGAAGCAGCAGTCCAATATCAAGAAAGAAAAAGTTGAGACCTTTGAGAGAAAATGGCACAAGCAGTCCCCTCAATATAAGAAATTAATGGCCAAGGCCGAAACACTCTTAAGTGATGTTCAAGATGATGAGATAAGAGAATCTCTGAAATCAATTTACATTCAGATGTCTGATCCTGAGGAATAAGAGGCCATCTTCTTTGCGACGAATTTCTAGAACATGATTCTCTCTTATACAACTCTTAATTTCATCAAGAGCTTCATTATCCCTAATCACAATATAGAAGCTTCCCTCTTTGGCCAAAAGCTTTATAGATGCTTCAAATATCTTAGAGATCGCTCCAGGATCATAGCTGCGGCAGATATCCTTTTGAATATTTGGCGACTGCCTATAGCTTTTCCTAGAAAAATAAGGAGGGTTCATGACAATGCAATCAAAGGATCTCTCTAGCTTGATTTTAGTCACGTCACAAACTTCAATGTCATACGGCACATTTTTGAGAAAGTTCTTACAATTCTCTTTAATGTGATAAAGGTAATCTTCTTGAAGTTCAACAAAAGTAACAGAATTAAAAGTTCCTTTAATCGTGGCCTCAATCCCAATAACGCCACTACCGCAACAGACATCTAAAAGATGTCCACTAACCTCGTCTTCAACGACGAGATTAGCAAGTTCTATTGAGTCTCTAGAGAAACGGTAGAAACTAGGTTGAGAGTACTTAACCATGACGGCTAAATCTATCCTCTAAAATCTCTTCAATTTCTTTTACTCTATTTCCTGATCTAAGGATTTTGTATTCATTTCCAGAGAGAATGATGATTGTTGAGGAGTTTCCAGTCACTTCTTCACCGACACTTGAGCTAACAAGTAATTCGTTAGGCGCAAACTTACGCCAGAAGTCCTTTGCGGCCTCTTCCGTCACAATAGGAGATTCCCCAGTGATATTCAAACTTGTCGTCGTTATTGGTGAGTTAACTTCTTGGATGATATTTTTAATAATTTCACTTCCTAAAACTCGCACACAAATGAAGTCCGTTGATTGGAAAGGAATTTCAGGCAAAGACTTGTGAAAGTATTTCTTCTCCACTCCAAAAGTAATTTCGAGATGCTTTAAGTCTTCAATAATCTCTAGGAGTTTTGGAGGAAGTTCAACATAATCACCTAGCATCTCTGTTGAATCAAAGAGAACAGAGAGAGGTTTTGTAATATCTGTCTGTTTAATTTGAGAGATTTTAAGGTAGGTTTCCTCCTTAAAAGCATCTCCCCCAATTCCCCATACAGTATCAGTTGGATAGATATAAATTTTTTGACTCATAATAACCACCAAAGAAATAACATATCTTCATAACCTAATTTCATTAATTCAAAGAAGCCATAGTATCCAAACTTATTGCTCATTATTCCACTAAGATAGATATTCTTCTTTATTGAGAAAGTTGGCTTTTGAAATTCTTTTTTATACCCTGAAAGATACTTCTTAAAGGATTGGTTCTCAATTGCGTTTAGTAGAGCTTCTATCTCATAATTTTGAAAATTAGAAAAATCATTTTTTATATCGAGAGCAAGTTTTTTTCTAAACTTCTCATTGCTTGGAAAATAGTACTTTAATATTCCAAATTCACTATTTCTTATTTTCAACCTGGCAGGAGAAGAGAAGTATCTTTGTGCAAATTGAACTCTTTCAAACTCACTTTCAATACTTGGTAACCAATATGTTGGGTATGAGATCGTGTACTTGTAATTATTCTTATTAAAAATAACTTCATCGACAAAGAAGTCCGCAAAGAAGTCATCGACAACCTTCTGTAACCGCTCATCTGCAATATTTAATTGTCGTTGTAGAAACATCTTTTTTAGATTTTCATCGCAATTAAAGTCCCAAAGCTTTTTCAAGTACTCAAGATAAATATCCGCAAGTTTTTACGATCTTCGAACTTCACCTTATTCTCGATATCTAAAACAGATAGAAAGGAGGAATTTTGATTAGCTCTGACAATGTTTTATTTACTAAGTTCTTATTTCGAACTTCAATTCCCATAAACATTCTAAGGACAAGAGACAGATATGAATTTCCCTTTGTCGCACTATAAAAGCTCTTTGGGACATCCTTATATTTTATTTCCAATGAACTTATTTGTTCAAAGTATTTTAAATAATCAGAAGTTTGATTTCTTTGAAGATCAATAACATTTTTTAGTATATTTATAGTCTTCCTCAGCAGAAGAAAATTAGCTTTAAAGACGAGAGAATTTGATCTTTGGAATTATTTGTATCAATGAGAAGTTTTACTTCAGCAGGAAACTTATCTAAACAGCCCTGTAAGTAACCCTTCCACTTATCTAAATTATTAGTTTTACGCATGAGAAAGAAGAATAATCTCGTTTAGAAATCATTTATTTCTTCACATGACTTCGGAATACCGCGGAATTCGAGGATATTTATTCCTTGTCCATAGAGATTGAACTTAAGTTCTACTGTTCCCCATTTTAATGGTAATTTTTTTTTTACTTGATTTCTAATTTTTTTCTTTGGGCCTTGTTGCTTCATTGAAGAAAGGATCGTATTTCTTCAAAACAAAGCTCTGTCCAAGAATAGATGTATAATAGAAATAAACACCATAGAGAATAACAAGAATGACAAGAACAAGGGCATAG
>NZ_AUNJ01000229.1 GCF_000447775.1 Bacteriovorax sp. DB6_IX | reverse complement strand
AAAGGCTTTGTTGCTGGAAATATTCTGGATATTCAAAAAGATGCTTCTAGTCTTGGTGGCTATGTCATGGAAGGCCTTAAAGGTTTACATGAGCATGTTGTTGTTCTGGATTTTAAAAGTCTGTATCCAACAATCATTCAAACCTTTAAAATAGATCCTTACTCACGCTTAAGGGGTGATGTAAATTCTTTAACAACAGTTAATGGAGTTAA
>NZ_AUNJ01000228.1 GCF_000447775.1 Bacteriovorax sp. DB6_IX | reverse complement strand
AAGTTCAACAGAATAGAAACCCTTTCATTGATTATCCACATCTCGTAGATCTTATTAAAAACTTCTAAAAATACAAAAGCCTCCATAACGGAGGCTTTTTTATTATAATATCGACCAGATTCTTCAACTTCCACAATAACCGCTACTTCAATTTTAACTTCAGCGTTACCGTCTAATAACTTTCTTCACATAAAGGGGAACTACAACAAACAACTTCAACTTTTATGATCTGGCCTTCACTTCAAAAGACTTTGGGGGTTTTACACCCAAATAGTATTTGGCACAATGCCCCCTAAACTTTT
>NZ_AUNJ01000227.1 GCF_000447775.1 Bacteriovorax sp. DB6_IX | reverse complement strand
AATCCCTATCAAAATCTTGTCGAGCTTGCGAGAAAGTTTCCAGACTTCTTCTATGAGATTCTCGAGTTTATCGACTCTGGTGGTATTACGGAAGAGTCTTTTAACGAGGCCTACTTTAATATGACACAAAGACTTGGGAAAACTCTGTGTCGCTTTAAAACTCTACAAAACTTTAACTTCTCTACATTCTCTAATCATTGCCCAGATTATATGAGCGATATTTTCCAGATCTTCTATCAGAAGATAATGATGGGAAAAGAATTTGAAGATAGCAAAGCTCTCTTTGTCTATGGAATGAGGGCCATCTTTCACGATGTCTTAACTATTGCTATTCCAAAGATTGAGGCCTTTCATCTGTTCTGTTGTCTCATTGGACCTAGATATCAGCTTGATACTTCAAATATAGTTCACAAGCTAAGGGAGCTGCTAGAGCTGCGTGGGGGGAATTTTAGAGACTCTCAGATCAGAGAGTGGAAGTTTCATCGTGGTAAACCATGGTGTGTAGAATTAAATTCTTTTGAGGGAATCATTCATCCTCGAAAGCTAACTTTCATTGGTGGTCGTCCTCGTAGAATCCCTCTTAAATTAGATACGACCCACCTCTATGGAAATTATGAGCTGGTGACAAGACAGAGTAAGACTCATTATAGAGACCTGCCTTATATTAAGTTCTCTTCTAAGTATATGGGTTCTCAATTCCCATTTTGGATAGAGACATCAGATCCTGAAACTGAAAAAGTAACAATTAAAGTTTTCTCTAAAGGACATCATGCTGAAAAAGAAGACTTCCTCTTTGGTGAGATTTCTGAGCTTCTTATAAAAGAAGGGGTTATCGAGTCGAAGATGGATGTTGAATCTATTTGTCTTGGTGATGATGTTATCTCTGGTGTGGTGGCCAAGTCCCTCAACCTTCCTGAAAAAATGATTCTTAGAGATGGAGCTTTTGCACTCAAGGGTGAAAAGCTTAAAGATGTCTACTATATTGGTCCTTGCAAGAAGGGACCGCTTGGTCTTTTGAGCTCTCTTATGGAGACTAAGGACTTTAGACACTTCCTGTGATGGTAAATAAGGCAAATTAGGGACCCTAGTTTTTAAGTCTAAATTTGTTAAGATAGAGCTATGCTATCTATCCAAAGAATGACTCGCCATTTAAGAGAATCACAGCAAGGACAAGTTGTCGTTGAGTATACTCTCTTATTGGCAGCAGTTGTGGCCATCATGGCCTCGGTCTTTGGGATTATTAAAGAGCGTTTTGTGGCCAATGAAAACTGTACTGCTGGTACCGTTAATCCCGTCTGTTTCATGAAGAAAATGATTGATCCCTCTGGAGATATGACTTTTCGCTATTATTCTATTCAGAAGTAACTTATTGAAATTACGAAATCTTCATCTTCGATTAAGTAAGATAAGTGTCTAATCTTACAAATGCACTGCGTAAATATTACAGATTCAAACAAAAGCATGTTGTGATGTGTTATAAAAATAATGCTCAATAGCTTTAATAGTACGGGAATTACTAGGAGAAACTTATGAAAAGAGGAAAACAAGCCTCTGCATTACTGGCCTTGATGGCAATTGGTTTTAACCTTTCAGGTTATGCACAAGAGGACCCATTATTAAATGAAACTCAATCGGTTGTGAACACTGATCAAATCGATATTGAGGGTCTTTACAAAGAAAAGAAGCAACCTTCTCAGGCGGACAAGATTCAAGCTCTTCGTAGAAAACTCGAAGCTCAGCATGAACAAATGATGCGTAAGAAGATCGAAGACATGAGATTAGAAGAAGAGAGAAAGTTAGCGAGAAAGCTACAGAAAGCTCTTAATGGTCAAATGCAGGCCATGGATCAAGTGTCGACTACATATGCAGCACCTGTTAAAGTACAGGCACCTGCACCAGTGCCACAAAAGAAAGAGGAAGATAAGAGAAATAATATCACTATTTCTGGTGGTTTCATGAATATTGCCAGCGAGAATAATGATCTCGACGCCAATTTCAATATGAAAATCTCTGCTGAAAATAGAGTTCACCCAAGAATTGCTGTGGGAGTAAGCTTTAGATATGTCAGCATTGATATGAAAGATGAGAATAATGCTTATCTTTCAAATGCAAGTAATAGCTACTATGCATACAATAACTACTCAAATTATTACCCAGATGGGAGAGAGATCTCTTTTAAGCAAATGAGCTTTGGGGCACACGGGAAGTTCTTCTTCTCAGTCGACTCAAAGATTAGACCATTTGCTGGAGCGGGAATCGCTTATAATAGAGGATCTTTTAAGTACACTGAAAATGAAAGATTCACTTATAATGGTCAAACTTATGGTGATGAGAAGATTTCAGCAAATAACGTAGCTGGTAGCTTAACTGCTGGTGCCGTTGTTCAATTCACTCCAATGTTTGGAGCTGAGTTAGCTGTAAACTTTGAAAGAGCACTAACTTCTGGTGTTGCTGAGGGAGATAATAACTCAAGCTCTGATGAAGTAAGATTAAGAAATTTAGCAACTGATATTGAAGAGGCCAACGTGGTTTCAGTCAATGTTGGTCTTTCACTAAACTTCTAAGATTGATTCGACCTAATCCCGAAATACTATAACGAAAGGCCCAGATAATCATCTGGGCCTTTTTTATTTTTGCCATAAAGTTCTGAGCGATTTTCCCCGAAAAATTCTTTATTTCCTAGCATTTAGAATTCAGTTCGATTACAATTTTTGTTATCGAACACTTGTTTTATTTTTTAAATATAAATTTTTTAAGGGGAAACCATTTATGTCATTTAAACCTGTTTATCTGGTAGAAGGGAAGAGAACTCCACACGCTAAGGCCGGGACTGCATTGAAGGATATTCAAGCTCCATATCTTGGTGCTTACCTTGTGAGAAATCTCTTAGACAACACAACAATTCCAAATGATGCTGTTGATGAAGTTATTTTCGGAAACACGGGAACACCGGCAAAGTATCCAAATATCGGGAGAGTTATTGGGTTAGAAGCGGGATTACATAAGAAGACTTCTGGTTACTCTGTACATAGAACTGTGCTTCAGGATTGGAGGCCGTTTCACAAGCGTTACTTAAAAATTGCCTCAGGTCGCTCTGATATTATTGTGGCCGGTGGGGTTGAGTCTATGTCTAATATGCCTCTGATTTATTCTAAAGAGATGACTGAGCTCTTTATGAATGTGATGAAGGCCAAAACTATGGGTGATAAGGTCAAGGCCATTTCTGCTTTTAGACCTCCTTATCTTTCACCAATCGTTGCTATCGAGCAAGGCCTAACTGATCCATTTTGTGGTTTAAATATGGGACAAACTGCAGAGCTTCTTGCTCGTGAGCTTGGAATCACAAGAGCACAACAAGATGAGTATGCTAATGAATCACACCATAAGGCGATTAAGGCCATGGCAGAAGGGAAATTTCTCGATGAAATTGTTCCTCTTGCTTATGGAGCAAAACTAGAAAAGCTTCTGGCCACTGATGTTGGGCCTAGAGATAATTCAACAGTAGAAGGTCTTGGAAAAATGAGACCATATTTTGATAGAAAGTCAGGAACAGTGACTGTTGGAAATAGTTGTCCAATCACAGATGGTGGTTCGGCAATTCTCTTTTGTTCTGAAGAAGCAGTCAAAAAATATAACTTAGAGCCAATGGCCAGAATGGTAGATTATCACTTCCACGGTCTTGAGCCTGAGAGAATGGGAATGGGACCTCTACATGCAATGGATGGACTCTTTACTCGTACAGGAATGACTCTAGAGCAAATGGATCTCATCGAAATCAACGAGGCCTTTGCCGCTCAAATCCTTGCTGTTAAGAAGGCCTTCACTGAAAGAGCAGTTGCAGATAAATTTGATATTGAAACTCTATGGGGAGAAATTCCTGCAGAGAAGCTCAATGTTAATGGGGGAGCAATTGCTCTAGGACACCCTGTTGGTTCAACTGGGTCACGTCTTCTTGTGACTCTTGCTCACGAATTAAAGAAGAGAAAGGCCGGTTACGGAATCGCTTCACTTTGTATCGGTGGTGGTCAAGGTGGTGCTGCAATTATCGAGAACTTAATTAAGTAAGAAGGATTTTTAAAATGACATATAAGAAAATTTCATTTGAAGTAAAAGATAAAGTGGCCATGGTTGGTTTTGGATATAACTGTGATAAGGCCATGACAGTATTAGATGAAGAAACACTTAAAGAACTTCAGGATATCGTTGAAGAGCTTCACGGTAAAACTTCTGAGTTAGATGGTGTTCTTTTTCACTCACACAAAGACAGATGTTTTCTTGCGGGAGCAGATATTAATCTAATCTCGGCCATGAAGACTGTTAGTGATGGACAAGCTGGAGCAGAAGCTGGGCAGAAGATATTCAATAGAATTGAAGACCTGAAAATTCCTACGATTGCTTGTGTCCATGGAGTTTGTCTTGGTGGTGGAATGGAATTATCTCTATCTTGTTCAAAGATCATCGCAACTGATGCGAAGGGAACAATGATGGGGCTTCCTGAAGTTAAGCTTGGACTTATTCCTGGTTTTGGTGGGACTTTCCGTCTTCCAAAGAAGGTGGGGCTACCAACTGCACTCGATATGATTTTAACAGGAAAAACTCTCAACGGGAAAAAGGCGAAGAGGGCCGGACTTGTTGAAGAGATTTACCCAGTGGAAAGAATTTTAGAATATGCGCCTAAGCATTTTAAGACTAAGGCCAAGAAAAAGTCCTTCAAAGACTCTCTTGAAGAGATGGCAACGGATAATGTTCTGACTAAGAAAATTATCTTTCAAAAGGCCAGAGAGAATGTTCTTAAGAAAACAAAGGGATTCTACCAAGCTCCTCTAAAGATCCTCGATGTGATGGAGGCCGGTATGCTAAAAGGTCGTACAAGCTATCTTGCGGCTGAATCTCAGGCCTTTGGAGAGTTATGTGTTTCTGATCAATCAAAGAATCTTCAGCATATCTTCTTCATGGTAGAAGGTGCTAAGAAATATCCTCATTCAACTGGTGCTGAGTTACCTAAGCTTGAAAGAGGAGCTTGTCTCGGTGCTGGAACAATGGGTGGTGGAATTGCATGGCTTATGGCCAATAATGGAATGAAGCCTATTATGAAGGATCTTAATCCTGCAGGTCTTGAGCTTGGGCTTAAGCAGTCTTCATCAAATTTTATGGGTGCCGTAAAAAGAAGAAAGATGTCTTTTGAAGACTTCGAAAAGAAGCAACGTTCAATTTCAACACAAACAGACTATAGGGGATTCCCAAGAGTTGATCTTCTTATTGAAGCAGTCGTTGAGAATATGGATATTAAGAAGAAGGTTTTCGCAGAAGTTGAAAAGGAAGTCCATCCTAAGACACTTTTGACGACAAATACATCTTCACTTTCAGTGCAAGAAATGGCCCAGGCCCTAGAAGATAACTCTCGTTTTGCGGGACTACACTTCTTTAATCCTGTTCATAGAATGCCTCTTGTTGAAATTATCAAACACGACGGTGTTTCTAATGAAACTATTGAGGCCCTTTATAATTGGGTTCTTAAAGTTAAGAAAACACCTGTTGTTGTCAATGATGGACCAGGGTTCCTTGTTAATAGAATCCTTATGCCATATATGAATGAAGCAGGCTTCCTTATTGAAGAAGGTGTTTCGATGAAAGATATCGATGATGCTTGTTTGAACTTTGGAATGCCAATGGGGCCTTGTCGTCTATTAGATGAAGTTGGTATTGATGTTGGTCAAAAGGTGGCAAAAATTATTCATGATGGGCTAGGTGATAGAGCTAAGTCTTCTTCACTTTCTGGAAGACTTGTTGAGAAAGATTTTCTAGGAAAGAAGAATGGTAAAGGTTTCTATCTCTACGATGATAAAGGTAAAGTGACAGGGGCCAACCCTGAAGCACAGGCCCTTTTCCCTAAAGCCTCTAAGAAAATGACAGAAGTAGAAATTCAAAAGAGAATCTTCTTACCAATGATTAATGAAGCGGCAACAGTTCTTACTGATAAGATCGTTGAAACTGCAGCTGATGTTGACTTAGGTCTTATCTTTGGTATTGGCTTCCCTCCATTTAGAGGTGGACTGTTAAAGTATGCGGATAGTGAAGGTCTTGAAAGAATTCAAGAAGAGTTAAATAAGCATGCTGAAACTGTAGATAAGGATCGTTACACTCCTTGCCAGTTGATCAATGATCTTGTGGCTCAGAAGAAGAAATTCTACGAGTTATAATGCTTAAAACAAACTTTCTCGGTTTCTTTGTAAAATATATCTTCAAAGCAAAAACTCGCCAAGGCCTTCTCTTGATGGCCATGGCGGGCTTGATGCTTTCAAGCTTCTCCCTCTTAGTTGTTCAGTCAGCTTTGAAGGGATTGCAAAATAATAGACTTAATCGAGCCAAGGGTGTCTCTGGTCATTATACGATTACTGTCGATCCAGGAAAGACTCATCAAGAACAGTTGATTTCTTGGCTTGATAATAATAGTAAAAGATTTACTAAAGAAATTGAAATTGAAGGTTTGCTTAGAAATCAGGGGCATATCGTTCCTGTGATAATTCACGGCGTATCTCCAGATCATTATCTTCCAGAATTTCTTCCAAAGAAAATCTTAAAACAAGAAATTCTCTTTTCTTCATTTCTTGCTCATAAGCTCCATGCTTATCTTGATGATCAAATCCAATTTATTTCGCCTTCGCACACGGATACTTTCTTTGGGGATCTTCCCCGTCATAAGTCGGTTCTAATAAAGAAGTATATCAATACCAATGAGCCAGATATTGATGAGTTCCACGCATGGACCCATATTAGGAATACGCAATCGATTTTAAGAAAGAAAGTCTTCAATAGAGTCAGAGTTTATGATCCTCTTTCGCTCCAGGAAATAAAAGAGCTTGAAAAAACCAATGTGACAATAAAGAGTTGGGAAGAGCTCAATTCTACTTTGGTTTATGCTCTGGCCATGGAAAATAATGTGACACTCTTTCTCTTTATGACCACTGTGATTCTTGTGGTTCTGACAATTGCCAGTGGTCTTAGTATTTTCTATTCTCGAATTAAGCAAGACTTCGCTTCATTTTGGATTCTTGGAATGTCTCTTGATAAGATTAAGAAAATGTCTTCAATTAATATTACAATTATTACGATTTCATCTCTTTTTATAGGGAATCTCTTGGCCTTGGGCTTTTTGATGCTTCTTAAGAAGTACTCACCAGCGGTTATGCCAAAAATGTTTGTTGATAGGAGTCTTCCTATCTTGATAAGTTTTGATTCATTTGTATTTTCGCTTATAATACCAGCTGTTGTGACGATAATATTTTCGTATCTTTCCAATTCTCGATTCTTTGGAAAGAAGGAAGATTTTCTTCAACTCATTAGGAGCGTGGGCAGATAATTATGTCTCAAGAAGTTATAACTGATGATTTAGAAATTGCAGGAATCTTAAAGGCCTTATCCCAGAATAAGACTAAGCTTTGGTGTTGGCAAAATACTAAAGTCGATGGGGAGAGACCTGTTCATTATTGCTTAGTTCAAAAAGTTGATCAAATAAAGAAGATATTTACAATACGTCCCACTAATAAATCAGGGTTTCGCTTCAAAGAAGGTGAACCTGTATTTCTCTTTGCTCAGGGGCGCTGTATTGCTTGTAAGCTTGATATGAGAGATCTTAATGCTCAGGGGATTCTATTGCCACTTCCAACAAAGCTAAGTGTCCTCAATGAGTCATTTATCCAACAAGTTGAGCTGGTTGAAAGAGAAGATGAGGCCGCAAATGTTCACAAACGTGAGCTTCCTAGAAAGTCTGCCCGAACAGGTCAGATGGTTGGTGTTCGAAAACTCAATATTGAGACAGAAGAGTTGGATGTTCTGGATTTCTATACCCTCTATGATATGAGTAAGGGGGGAATGGGGATAAAGGTTAACGATCCTGCTGAGTTCAAAAAAGGTGACCACCTAGTTGTTCTCTCAGTTGATGGAAAAGAGCTGTCAAAGAGAATTAAAGGTAAGGTCATGTCTATTCGACAAACAGAAGATATGATTGAATCTTTTAAAGTCGGAATTCAATTTATTTAAAATAGAAGTGATAGGAGATTTGTATGGCAACGCCATGGAATGAAGAAGACCGTAAGAATTGGTTTAAAGATCAACAGATCAAGCGCTCATATGAAGATGAGGTTCTTAAGAAAATTAGAGAACTTAGTAAGAAGTATAAGTGCCACGAGTATGGCAGCTTACCAATTGATCCTAAACGCTATCCTCTTTTTCTCTTTGAGATCGTGTCCTCTTCACAGCTTCCTTATATTCTTATTACTGGGGGAGTTCATGGTTACGAAACAAGTGGTGTGCAAGGTGCCCTGAGATTCTTAGAAACAAAGATCGATCAGTATATAGACCAATTTAACTTTGTGGTTGCACCATGTATTAGTCCGTGGGGTTATGAAACAATTAATAGATGGAATCCCTCTGCTGTTGATCCCAATCGAAACTTCTTTAGTGGTGGAAAGAGTGAAGAGTGTCATCAGTTAATGAATAAGGTGAATAGCTTTGGGTATGATTTCTTGGCCCATCTCGATCTTCATGAAACTACTGATACTGACAATACTGTCTTTAGACCGGCCCTGGCCCAAAGAGATGGGATTGAGCAAGATCAGTGGGAGATTCCAGATGGTTTCTACCTCGTAGGTGATACTGAAAATCCTTGTGATGCTTTTCAAAAGGCCATTATCGACTCTGTTAGACAGGTGACTCATATTGCACCAAGTGATGATGAGGGGAGGATTATTGGTGAAAAAACCACTCAAGAAGGAGTGATCAATTATCCTATTGATAAGGTTTATCTCTGTACTAGTTTTTCAAAGGCCAAGTATAATACGACGACTGAAGTTTATCCGGATAGTCCGAGGGTGAATGATGAGCAATGTACTCAGGCCCAGGTTGCGGCCATTGTTGGGGCGCTAAACTTTCTTAAATAATAAAAAGGCCCTCAAATCGAGGGCCTCGTCATTCTATATCTTAAAATTCTTTAGTGCTGCAAAAGCATTATTCTTTAAAGGTGCATTATTATCAGCTTTAGGTTTTTGGTTACCTTTTCTTGGTCTTGAACCACGAGATTGTCCACCAATTGAACCTGCATGTTGCCTATGATCTTCACCTGTCTTGCAAGTTAGAGCAATTCTCTTTCTATTTAAATCAACTTCGAGAACCATAACCTTAACTTCTTGACCTACCTTGAGGGCATCAAGAGGGTTTTCTACATAGTGATCGGCCATTTGAGAGATGTGAACTAGCCCATTCTCTTTAATTCCGATATCAACAAAGGCCCCAAACTGAGTGATATTCTTTACTATTCCTGGATACCATTCACCTTCTTTAATACTTTCAATATTCTTGGCATCCTTTCTAAATTCCATTGTCTTGAATTCTGTTCTCGGGTCTTGTGAAGGTGCCGTGAGAGATTTAACAATATCTTCTAGTGTGAATTGATCAATCTCATCTTGAAGCTTCTTATCTGTCTTAAGTTTATCGACAAGGGCCTTATCAGAGGCCAGCGCCTTTATGTCTGCACCATTATCCTTGGCCCAGTCTTCTAATATATTATATCTTTCTGGGTGGATAAAAGTTGAATCAAGTGGGTTCTCACCATTGTAGATTCTTAAAAAACCTGCCGCTTGTTCAAATACTTTATTTGTTAGCCTAGACACTTTGAGAAGCTCATCTCTTGATTTAAAAAGACCGTTCTTATCTCTGTGCTTAACAATATTTCCTGCTACACTTGGACCAATTCCTGAAATAAAAGAGAGGAGTGGGGCACTTGCTGTGTTGAGATCAACACCAACATAGTTCACACATGATTCTACAACACCATCAAGAGATTTCTTAAGCTTTGTCTGGTTCACATCATGTTGGTACTGACCAACTCCAATTGATTTTGGATCAATCTTAACTAGTTCTGCAAGCGGGTCTTGAAATCTTCTGGCAATAGAGATCGCACCTCTAACAGTGGCGTCTTTATCAGGGAATTCCTTCTTCGCAATTTCTGATGCTGAATAAATTGAGGCCCCATCTTCAGAAATCATTGTGGCCTTAACTTTATTATCTTTAACCTGTGAAACATTGTCTTCGATAAAGGCCAGTGTTTCTCTTCCATATGTTCCATTTCCAATTGCGATATACTCAACTTTAAATTGATCAATCATCGCTTCAAGAATTTTAGCCGATTGAGCAACAAAATTCTTTGGAGGGTGAGGATAGACAACTGTATCAACGAGGAATTTACCAGTGTCATCAACGACGACGATTTTACAACCTGTCACAACTCCTGGATCAACACCAAGGACACATTTTGGCCCGAGGTATGGTTGAAGGAGTAAGTTCTTAAGGTTCGCACCAAAGACATCAATGGCTGATTCATCTGCTAATTTCTTGAGTTCAGTTTTCACTTCAAGATCAAGAGATGTGTGAATATAGTTCTTATAGGCCTTTTGAGCACAGTCTGTTAAAACTTTAACAAGGCTAAGTCCTGGATCGCTAAAGTATGTATCCTTAATAAGTGCCACGGCATAATCTTCATCAGCGACAACATCAACCTTTAAGATCTTCTGAGTCATGGCCCTTCTAATGGCCAGGAATCTGTGTCCAGCCTTGGCCTCTCTAAGGTCCGAGATTCTTTGTTCGAACTCAAAGTAGTCCTTATACTTATCGAAGTCCTTGATTGTCTCTGCATCTTTTCTCTTTGATGTTTTAATAACAGCACTCTTCCAGTACTCATGTCTTAGAGTTTCTTTGATTTCACTATCGTGAGCAAATTTCTCAATTAAGATATCGCAGGCACCTTTGATTGCATCTTCAAAGGTTTTGATTTTCTTATCTGGATTTAGGAACTTTACTGCTTCTTTAGCAATCTCTTCCATTGACGCTTTTGTTGTCAGAATAAGCTCTGAGAATGGCTCTAGACCGGCTTCTTTGGCCGTCATTCCCTTAGTCTTTCTCTTGGACTTATATGGTGCATAGAGATCTTCTAATTGGTTAAGAGTTGAAGCTGCCTTGATTTTCTTTTCTAGCTCTGGAGTGAGTAGCTCTAATTTCTTAATCGCCTCAAGAATAAACTCTCTTCTCTTTTCTCTTTCAATATAACCTTCGTAGCTCTCTTGGATATTTCTGATTTGCGTCTCATCGAGACCACCAGTCTTTTCCTTCCTATATCTTGTAATAAATGGAACTGTACAATCCTCTTGATATAACATGATGAGAACTGTCATGATCTGCTTTGCTGAAATCTCCGTGTTTTCTACACAATACAGTACCGCGTTATTGTCGATATCCATTTTCTAAAACTCCCTTTCGTGATAAAACAGATTAAAATTCTAGGGTTTTATGATTGAATCTGGCAACGTAAAATCTCAAAAACGTGGATAAATCATGGGAAAATCAATAAATCAATTTGACTTCATCATCATCGGTAACGGTATTGCTGCTAAGTGTCTGTTATGGGAGCTGGCGTCGTTGGAGAGAGAGTTTAATATTCTTCAGCTCTTTGATGAAGAGAGTTATCCCAATTGTACTCTTAGAACAACTTCTGTTGTCTCTATGGGGGTTCACGAAAGTGGCGTCTCGAATTTGGGTGATATTCTTGTGAAGTCTCATCTGGCCTTTGAAAAATTTGTAACTGAATTTAAGCCTGATGGTGTCTTTGAGGCCCAGCAATTCTATCTCTACGAAGAGGGGATGAATGAAAATAAACTCACCCAATATAAACGACGCTACGGAGATAATTTTCAAGAAGTCCTTGGGGCCAAGGGTGTTTTTAAAAAGTCCTTTGTTATTCACCCTGAATCATTTCTATCTTTTATAGATCAAAGAATAGAGAGCTCATTGTTAAAAGTCACAAAGCTTGAGGAGTGTGTGAAATCAGTCTCGGTCAATAGTGTTTCAACTGAAATGGGCGACTATACTTGTGAGACTATTTTACTTGCAAGTTCCTACTATACAAAGTTCTTCTATCAAAGAGAGTGTCTTCCAGTGGGTAAGCCGGTTAGTGGAAGTTACTATATTTGGGAGAATTATTCTGATGATCGCTTTGAGAGCAGTACTGTTCTTAGTAGAGGTCATTTTAATATTATCTATCGTAAAGAAACTCAGCAACTTCTCTTTGGTGGGACTTCAAAGGAAGGTGTTATTTATGAGCACCACCACAATGAATTGGAACAAGAATATCTCAAGCTTGGGTCATATTTTAAAGATCATGGATTTCCTCCAATTGATCAAGCGCAGGTCTTTACAGGAATTAGACATAAGGGAAAGAAGAGAACACCTTTTGCAGGAGTGGTTGAGCCAGGTATTTATGCCATGACCTCTCTCTACAAGAACGGATTTTCTTTTCCCTTCTATGGTGCCAAGATCATTTTGCAGGAGCTAGGTTTAGGTGATATTGGTCAGTAAATTCTGTTGAAACCCAAGAATGGTGGGCATATCTTTGTATTGAAGGTTTTTAAAATTCATAAGTTAAATTAATATTATCTAGAATGCAGAAGTTCTGAACGAGTTTTTCTACTGAGTTATTAGAGACTTAGAGCTTATATCTCTATTTCAAAAAAATTAACTAATCTTTGCACCGTAAACTTCATGATCTCCCTTATAGTGCTAGGGATGAACAAAATTCTTCGTGGCCAAAATCTATTGATCTTCTTCTTTATTGGAAGCTTACTCCTTATTGAGCTTGTTATCCAAGTCTTTACTTATAATGGCTACAAGAATGAGGTTTATGAAAATTTAAATTTCAATGCTCAAAAAACAGTTTCATTTCTTTCTCAGATTAGTCGCAATTCTGTTGCAGAGTATGATATTTCCGCCATTGATAATCTCTTAGTTCACGCACTTGTTGATGATGGACAAATTGTCAAAATTGCCTTCTATGATGAAGTTGGCGATCCTATCTCTGATCGAAAGGTAAAGAACTTTGATAAAGTTTCAGATGTTAAAACTTTCTATAAGAAAATCGTGGATCCGACTCGAAATGGGCAAGTGGTTGGGGCCGTGACCTTATCTATTGATATGGCCCCATATAAGCTAAAGATTAGAAAGAGTCTCTTCTCGCATCTTATCATCTTTGCATCAACATTTATCATGATGCTCTTTCTTTCATATATCTTTTCGATAAGACTTAAAATTTTAGAGAAGAGAATGAAGCAGAATGCGAAATTAATTGCCATCGGGCAGATGTCAACAACAGTGGCCCATGAAGTGAAAAACCCTCTGGCGATTATTATGGGAGAGGTCAATCGTATTCGATTGCTTTTTAAATCATCACAAGAGCTCAGTACAAACGCTAAGTTGAGTAGTTATATAGATAATATTGATTTTAATTCCAATCGTATTCTCCATGTAGTTAAGAAGATAAATTCTTTTGCCCACTATGAGCATGATCAAAGTGAGGAGATTGAGGAAATCTCTCTAATTCCGCTGATTCATAAAATTTATAATTCGATGTGTGCCTCACAAGATCAAGATAAATTTGATTTTAGAATTCATATCTCTGATGAGTTAAAAGAAAAGGAAATTCTCTTTAAGGGAAATGAGCTTCTTCTTTTTCAAGTTGTGTCTAATCTTGTATCTAACGCCTTTGATGCGCTAAAGGAGCAAGGAAGTTTTGTTGAAATTTCGCTTCAATTAAATAAGGGGATTCTTGAATTAATTGTCAGAGATGATGGCCCGGGGATTAGTGAGGAGAATCAAGAGAGAATCTTTGATAAGTTCTTTACAACTAAGAAGGTTGGAGTTGGTACTGGTTTAGGGCTTGATATTGTTAAAGATATTGTCACAAAGAAGCTTGGTGCCAAGGTTGGATTGATTTCTAAACTAGGATGGGGATCAGAGTTTATTATAAAGTTTAAAGACTTTAAAATTGAAAGTAACGTTAGTGCAAAGAAGTACGAGATCAGTGAACAGGGTAAGAAAAAACTGGGACTAGAGAATATTCTAATCGTTGATGATGAGGATATTATGAGAGAGATTATGGGCGAGATTATTGAAAAATCTGGCTATATCCCTCATTTTGCGGCCAATGGACTTGAGGCCCTTGATCTTATTCAGAAATATCAATACCACACAGTTATCGTTGATTTAGAAATGCCTAAGATGAATGGTGAAGAACTCATTGAAAGTATTGTGTCGCAAAATCTTAAGACATTTCGAGTTATCTTGAACTCGGCCCATCATCACAATAAGGAGCACCTCATTTCTAAGAATAAGAATTTTGAGATTGTTGATCACTGCCTAACAAAACCAACTTCTATTGAATCACTTAATGAGGTTCTTGCTCATGATTATACCAAGATTGCTTAATTTATTCCTGCTGGCCTTGGGACTTGCTTCAATTAACTTCTTAGGAAGTTCTCAAGCATGGGCACAAGCTCAAAAACCTAGTGAAAGCGAGAGGATTAAGATCATTTTGAAAGGTTCTTCAACGCTCTATCCATTAGCGAAGATCATTGGCTATAACTTCTCGAAACAACGCTCGGTCATTGTCAATGTCAATGGAGGCGGGAGCTCTTTTGGAATTGAACATGCTCTTCATAGTGGTCATCATATCGGAATGATCTCCCGTGACTTGCGAGAGAGTGAGATGAATAGAGGTCTTGTGGTTCATCCTATAGCAGTTGATGGAATTGCAATTATTATAAATAAGGAAAATCCCCTTCGTAATCTAACTCTTTTGCAGATTAAGAAGATTTTAACGGGAAAGATTACTTCTTGGGAGGAGCTTGGATGGGATAGTGGGGCACAGATAAGACTTTCTGGGCCCAGTAGTGATCATGGAACCCATGTGGCCTTTAAAAAGTTAAGTCATGTCGGAGGGCCTTTGACCAAGAGCTTTCGAGGCTTTATCAGTCATCGTCGTGTTATGAAAGAAGTGAATTCCTTTCCAAATGCTATTGCTTGGGTTCCTCTTGGACATTATTTGACTTATTCCCATAGAGGAGCACAAGGAAAAGGTCGTTTTGATAATATCACGGCCTTAAAAATAGAGGGGATCGCACCAACACGAGAGAATCTCTCAAATAAGAGCTATCATTATCGAAGAACTTTAAGTCTTCTTGCTAAAGAAAAATCACCGCCAATTATTGATGAGCTTATTAAGTATTTTAGAAATCGTGATTCTCAAGATGTGATTAAGCAAAGTGGTTTCTTACCTTATTAATTCAGCTTATAGTGAACAGGCACCTTTGGTGTATTTCTTTACACCCTGGCATTTTGCCTCACAGGCATTACCGTAGGTTTTGCCTTCGCTGCAAACGGGATCGTAGATAAGCATGCATATGCATTGCTGAGCTTCCTTATTCTCACTCTTATTGAGTTTCGTTGAATCAGAGGAGATTGTGCTCGAGTTTTGGTTAGCACATGAGATGACGAGCAAAAGTAGTGTCGTCTTTAAAAGAGAAGAAATAAAAAAGGCCCTATTTTTCATAGGGCCATTATATCATTATTTATTAGATGTACCAAATGGACTTGTCAGTGGGTTGAAATCTTCTACTGGAAGTTCTCCGTAGAATTGATCGTCTCCATTTTCGAGAGCGTCATATTTCTCTACTGTTCCCGGAATGGCCATGTCAGAGACAAGGTCATGGTCTTTATCAAATGCTGACTTAAAGTCTGTGAAAGCATTTTGCATATATGTATCTGGTAGGATCGTATTCTTTACCTTCTTCATAAAGATTTCCTTATTCGATCTTCTAAAGAATTCAGCAAATCTTGCCATATTCTTCTTTCCTCTGATCATAACCATATACTTATTCTCTTTGATACTTAGTCTATCTCTTAGGATTGTATTGAACTGGTGTCCTTCTCCTAGGTAGTACCAAGACTCAGTCAGTCTCTCTTTAGACTTAGACTCAGAACAGATTCTTAATCTCTGCTTATTTGGAACTTTCTTATAGTAGTAAACTGGTCCAATTCCACCCATGGCCATACCTGTTGCTGCGTAGTACTTGTAGTAGTCAGCATCAACAAGAGTTCTTTCATACTTATAAGTTCCTTCAATTGTGACACACTTATTTGTAATTGCATCAAATTCTAGTGAGATCATATCTGCGTAGAGATTGATCGAGTGTCCCGTATCTTCTCTATTTGAATTACCTGTTTGCATGTCATGTCCCCACATTTTTGAGACATCGAGTCCGCCACCTGCACCAACAGAGAGGATACCGAAGATTTCTTTCTTGGCCGAGATGCTCAGTCCAGCATTGATTCTTCTTGAAGTTCCAATTCTATCAGAAATTCCATGGAAATTTCCTTTTCCCGTTCCTTTGTGAATACTGATTGTATTAGAGAATTTTACCTCTGGCTTACCAGCAATATTTTGAATATGGCTATAAGCTGAGATATTAAGCATCTCTTCTGGGTTTTCGATACACTTTCTCATACTTGTATCTGCGTATTCTCCACCCATCCATAGAAATTCTCTTGTCTTTTTTGTATCAAATAGTAGGCGACAAAGTTTTTTCATTGTGTCGTATGAGTAGCTATCATTCATTAGCTTCTCGTAGTCACTATCTTTAAGATCATTTCCAATTTTCTTCTTAGCTGCACTAAGAGTCATATTAACAAAGTCTTCTTGATCTTCACTCTTTGTGTGTTCGATAAAGTTCTGCTCAGCGTTCTTCTCGCTCTTTCCACCAAGTTGGTAAGTGATAAGTTCAGCTTGACCACCATCATTAATTTCTGTGAAAAGATCATCTAGGAATCCTCTTAATTCTACGAGTTTAGATTTCTCTTTTGTAATCACATCATCAATATCAACCTGTGTGTGAAGAATTGATCTAAATGACTTACTTGAAGCATGGAAAGTCCCTGCTGCAATTGCCGGTAGAAGAGAGTTCTCTGTTTCTTCAACAGGCTCAAGCTTAACTACTGCATATGTTCTTGTGTGAACATATGGAATATCGTTGAACTTAATTGGCATATCAATTCTTGCCTTAAGTCTCTTGGCCTCAACTGTTACAATCTTACTTGTTGCAGAGATAACCTTAAACTTCTTATAGTTCTCAGGTGTCAGTTCAATATCACCTTCTGTTGGTGCTAAGAAGAGTACCTTGAGTCTAAAGTCACCTTGATACAGAGGTTCTGTTGGGTCGAGGTGGTGAACAAAGTTTCCATAATCAATCTTTGGCCACATGTTAACAACATATGATTTTACCATAACAAGGTCTAGATTCTTATTAAGGTGGTATCCCGTTTCTTGATCGTGTCCTAGGAAAGTATAATTAACTTCATCTAGGAAGATTCTCGCTCTTTGATCCTTAGAATCCGCTGGACAAGGACCAGAGATTGTATCGTGTCCAAATACCCAACCAGAGTTAGACCATGGATAAAGACAAACATCTCTTTCTACTACGGCACCTTTTAGTTTTGGGTTATTGGCCTTAACGATAAATTGAAAAGGTATTCTTCTTGTATTTGTATATCTCTCATGAAGCATGCTGAAAGATACTTCGGCACATCCTGACTCATCAAGAGTGAAGTCCTTGGCCTTCATAACGCGACCAGTTTCTTTATTGATCATCATAACGTCAATTTTCTCACGTTTCATTTTCTCGTTATTTGATCTTATGTTAAAACATGTATTGGCCACAAATGGCTTGTCGATGACATTATTGTCATTTCTTGGATCTTCCTTACCATAACCTTTTGGAGTGAATCTGATACGGCTCATAACAATTGTATCATTCACTGAAAACTTCGATTCAACTGGGGCATCTAGGTTAATAGATGTTCTATCTAGCCTTACAAAACTTCCTTCATAAGGGTTAAAGGCGAAACCAACATTGATTGGCTTCAATGTCGATCCTTCAAAATTAACTGTATGAATAAACTTCTTGTAGTGTTTCTTTTTATCTTTTTCTACATCAATTGATTCTGAGAGATAAATACAGGCCTCTGTATCAGTTGAATCAACTTTCGAGATTTTTCTTTGATTGTCATAGATTTTTACAATCTTATTATTTACAGGTCTATTGATATTTGTTGAAAAACAGGCCTGAACTGTAATTTGATAAGACTCAACTGATCCTGTTCTAAGGTTTTCTATCTTATTCTTGTCATAGAGTTTTAGGCTCTTGATCGTGTAGCGAGGGTCAGTCGAATTTAAGATCGAGATATTCCCTTGAGCATCAATTACTTTTTCAGCAAATTGTGTGCTGTCAGAAACTTTCTTCTCTTCATCAACTGTGGCCGAACACGCAGTGAGTAGAGTCGTTAGTGCTAATGTCGTTACAAAGCTAAACTTAGAAAATGTCATAAGACTTCCTTAAAGATATTGAGTAAACTTTTTCATCTTGTAGATATCTGTCAGATCCGGCCTTTGTGTTTTGGGCCTTTCTATCTGTAAACTTAATTGTCGTTGTTAAATCTTCTGGGTTCTCAATTTTGAATGTGACAAAGTTTCCTTCGTAATCATTCTTATAGATTGATTTATTGTAGAATGATGGTGCCGTGTCAGATTCAACTGCAAAGTTTCCAAGAGTCATAAAGACCTTATGGTCTCTAATTTCTGATTCAAATCTTATCGTTGTATAACGTCCTTCATTCTTTCCTTGATCTGCCTCATCGTTTTTAACCATTTCAAATTCTGGTCTTACATTGAGATAGTTTGTAATAGAAAAATCTGCACTTCCTCCATAGATCCAACCTTTGAAGTTATAATCATATGACGAGTTGAACTCATCACTTCCCGTGACTGAGTTTCCATAGTAGCGATCATTATAGGCAACAGAGCTTGAGAGCTGTTCATAAGCATAGTGGCCAACTTTGGCATTGAGCTTAGCTCCTTTTATATCAAGTCCGATATTTGCAATTTCTGAATAGAATTTTGGCGTCCCTTCTTCAACAACTCCAAAGTTATCGTTGAGATCATCATTATATGGCATGGCCTGAGTGGCAATGAGATCTAGTTTTAAAGGTCCCACTCCAACTTTTATTCTCTGTCTCACTCCTAAAAATGAAACATAAGAGTTTACTAAAGAAGATGTGGCACGTGAGTCTGTATTATCAAGTGCTCCCGCCTGAAGATCAATGATATCAAAGAGATTGTAGTTCATATAAGCATAGTCATAGACTAGCTTTGATGATGGAGTATATCTCTTCTCGTTGAAATCAACTCGAGAAGATCCTGTCTCATAACGAAACCCAACATATGATAGGAATTTTAAGTCATTAGTTAATGTGATTTTCGACTCTAATGCTGCTGTTAGAGAATACTTCGTGGCCCTGTCTGGTGAGCCTTGGAGATTTGCGAATTTAGAACCAAT
>NZ_AUNJ01000226.1 GCF_000447775.1 Bacteriovorax sp. DB6_IX | reverse complement strand
CAATATGAGAAGCTAAAGAATAAAGTTGAAGTCTCGGAAAGAATTTACTTAGCTGATATGTCATTTCGACCATTAATAGGTAAGACCTATTTCTTATATTCTCGTAAAGATAAAAAAGATATCTTGTCTATGGTGGCCCCGACAGAGTGGGGGAAATCCGGACACCCTTATGAAGATCATATCGCAACTGTTCAGCTTCTTGCCGATCATACATGGAAGGTGATAGATTAATCTCACACATAACGTTAAGAGGTTATCTATGAAAAAATTAATTCTATTACTTTTAATTCCATTTATCTCATTTGCTAATGCAGATTTAGCAAAGACTATTATGAATGAGTATCAAGACTTTCGTGAAATGGTCTCTAATCTTAAAGAGGATCGTCTTGTAGGTGATTACTATAAGGCAAAACAATATCCAGATGTTCTCCTTCTTTGGAATCTTAGAGATGATATTAATGATCATGAGGTGATTCGTTTCTTCAGATATCGTGAAGATGGAACACCATTTGCAGTCACTTATCATAGAAGTTCTTATATCGTAGATGGAAGAATTGTTCTAAGAAGATTTGTTGGACCTGAGCCATCTGGATGGGAAAACCATACCATTGATTATCTCACGGGAGAATATCTCGGAAGACAAGGTTTTGATCCTTATCTTTCAAAGGATGAGAAGCAATTCCTAATCGATTGGAATATTAAACACTAATTTAATTAAGTCCCACAAAAAGTAGCTTTAACTCTTTCGCTCTTTTGTGGGGCTCTTTCAAACTCTTCATACTCTTCTCTTCTTAGAAAAGGTTCCTTTACCATCTCACACATCTTAAAAAAATGTGAAAAGTCTGCTTCATAGGCCATGTCGATGACTTTCTCTATCTGATGATTCCTTGGTATATAAATTGGATTTGACTTATTCATGAGCTCTTGAGCTTCTTCGCCTTGTTTAGCTTTAATTCTTTCACTAAATTGTGCAAAGGAATTAATATCTTCAGTTAGTGTTCTAAAAGAGATTGTAAAATCAAGCTCGTGATCATGAAGGTAAGTGAGCCAGTCAGTGATGATCTCTCTTGTGTCTTCATCGTAATCAGAAATTCCCAATTTGTTGGCCATTGTCATAAGCCATTGCTGATCATAGTACTTAAGAGAATCTTCTAAAGTTTTTGTGACTTTATCTATTGCAATATTTTGATCGTTATCAATAAGTGGAATTAAGCATTCGGCAAATCGATAGAGATTCCATTGAGCAATAGGGATTTGATTTTGATAGTTATAGCGACCTTGGCGATCAATTGAACTAAAGACTTTGTTGAATTGAAACTCGTCCATAAAAGCGCAAGGGCCAAAGTCAATAGTCTCACCAGAGAGTGACATATTATCTGTATTCATCACTCCATGAATAAACCCCAATCCCATCCACCTTGAGACAAGCTTGGCATGTTTCTTGGCGACTTCTTGGATAAGTCTTAGATAAATTTCACCAGAGCGGTCATTTATGAGTTCTTTAATTTCTGGATAGTGTCTTTGTATTGTGTAATCTGCAAGTTCCTTTAAAGATTTTAAGTCTTCCCTTGCTGCAAAGAATTGAAAGGTTCCAATTCTTATATGGCTTGCGGCAACTCTTGTTAGAATACCACCTGGCTCTGCACCATTTCGATAAACGGGCTCATTTGTAGAGACTGCAGCAAGTGCTCTGGTTGTTGGAACACCTAAATGATACATGGCCTCACTAACAATATATTCCCTCAGTACTGGACCTAAAGCCGATTTCCCATCACCGTTTCTTGAAAATGGTGTTTGGCCAGAGCCCTTTAATTGAATATCTCTTCTTACGCCATTGGAAACAACTTCACCAAGAAGCATGGCCCTTCCATCTCCAAGCTGTGGCACAAAGTGTCCGAACTGGTGGGCAGCATAGGCCATAGAGATTGGTTCTTCATTATTTATTAATCTTTGACCGCTTAGATATTGGAGTATTTCTGTGTGATCTAAATCTTGTGCCCCTAATTCTTTGGCTAGATCTTCGTTATAAATAATGAGACTAGACTTAGGAAAGTCTTCTGGTTTTACATGATAAAAGAAGTTATCGCTGAGTTTTGAATAGGTATTATTAAAGTTGAACATGATAATCTCTTGGTAGTTTGACATTTGCTAGACGTGACTCACGAATGCCTCTATTTATGGGATCATTATAATATGAAAAAACTACTAAATATATTCTTTCTCTTTATTCTTTTTAATAGCTGTTCAAGCTTTAAGTACAATCAAACGGTAGACTTTGTTGATATTCAGAGATTTATGGGCGATTGGTATGTTCAGGCAGGAAGATTTACCTTTCTTGAAAAGAACGCTTATAACTCTTTAGAGCAGTATAAGTGGAATAGTGAAAAGAAGAGAATTGATATAACTTTTAGTTTTAATGAAGGCAGCTTTAATGGGGAGAAGAACCTCTATCATCAGAAGGCCTGGATAGAAAACTCCCAATCAAATGCCTTTTGGAAGGTACAACCTTTTTGGCCTTTGAAACTTGACTATATTGTTATTGATTTAGCCAGTGACTATAGTTGGACCGCAGTAGGGGTACCTAGTGGAAAGTACCTCTGGATAATGTCTAGAGAAAAGTCTCTCGATAATACCATTCTTAATGGAATCCTAGAGAGATTAGTAAACAAGGGATATCCTATTAATAACATCAAGTATGTGAAACATAACTAAGTTATTAA
>NZ_AUNJ01000225.1 GCF_000447775.1 Bacteriovorax sp. DB6_IX | reverse complement strand
TAAACTTCTTGAGGCCATGAGTACAGGTCATTTAATTGATTTTGAAATCACTAAGAAGCTATCTGCAGACAAATGGAGAGTGAAGCTTTCACATTCAATTTTAGATGAACTTTAACAAATCAAAATAAAAGATATTTTTCTTTGTTAAAAAATCTTTGAGATTGAATTTTTCTTCGACAAAACATAGTCAAAACTCTTTTAAAAAATTTAGTTTTGCTTATACT
>NZ_AUNJ01000224.1 GCF_000447775.1 Bacteriovorax sp. DB6_IX | reverse complement strand
ATGAGAGAAGAAAACTCCAACAGGCTCGAAAAGTGTTCCCTTGGTCAAATCATAGACAAAATATTGATAGTAAAATAAATTCAGCTGGAAAATAAACTTATTATAACTCTCACGACTCTCTTGGACAAAGTTGGATCTAAGAGAATGAGATTTGTGTAGGTTCTAGCTTTGTTTAAATCATCTAAAGACTTATTACCTTTTCTAAACTTACTATAGTAGATTTTTCCAAGTAATCTTATAAGAAAATAGTCATAGTCTCGACCAATGAGTTTTTCAACTTTTTCAATCTCTTTCCAAAGGTCTTCATTTAATAAATATTTATCTCGACGACTTACAACCTTTTCAATATCAAACAAGGCATTTCTTTTATCAACAAGGGAGACAGACTTTTCAAACATTGTACTAATAAGTTTTCCAAAACCCTTATCATTCTTTGTTTTCATTAAGACTTTAAGAATCCCCTGATTTGCTCTTCTAATGTAGAACTGATGATCAGTCATTTTGTAAAGCTTTTCAAACTCTACTTTCGACTCCTTAAACTTTCTATACTTCAATAGAGTTTCTGCATAAGCAAGAATGACATTTTCATTCTTATTCATCATAAAAAGTTCATCATATAGGGCCTGAATCTGACCGAGATTTCTTTTTGCTGGTTTAGAGATAGCATTGATCTTTGCAACATAAGCGCGCTGAACAGAGGTTTTAGCATAACCATTAGACTTAATTTGAAATGTTTTTCGAGCATATTCAATCGCTCTCTCATAATCTTTTTGAGCAATTTTTACTAATGACCACAATCTCCAACAATCTTGTCGGTCATCACTTAAGAGAACACATTTCTTAAAAGCTTTATCCGCAGTTGGATACATCTTAGCTTTTAATGCCGCATTACCAAGACTTAGTGAAAAGCTCACAATATCATGAGGTAAAACAGATTGATTAGCAGCATCTTGGTAAAACTTCAAACTCTCCTTATACTTCTTAAAGTTAAAATAGATATCGCCAATCATTCCATTTATTTTGTTAGGAGTTGTTTCTAATTTAGCAGACTCCTCTTTAAAATATTTCATAACCTGATCAAATGACTCTTCCCCTAGACTAGACTTTGCAAGAACCATCATTCTTAACCACTTATAGTCTCTTGGCTCAACTTCTTTTGCCAGCATGGCAAGTTTAATAACATTCTTAAAACGAAACTTATCAATTCCTGTCCATGTCACACTATTCTGATATTCTTCATGTGCTTTGAGAATAAGAGCACCATAGTGGTCTGGATCTTCTGCTAGAATTGAGGCAACAAGCTTATCTAATTTTTCCGAATAGTGCCCCTTTAAAAAGAGTTCATTTGCTAATTCATATCTTTGCCCAATAGTCATGGTATCTATTCCAACATTTCCATTAGACTTTATATCTGCTCCTTTCGCAGCAAAAGTAAGAACTTTTTCTCTTGCACATGAATTAAGTTTATCTACAAAGCTCTTAAAATCATCAGAATGAATTGTATTTGAACTTATATAACTCTGCTTAAATGACATTTTCCTAGTGAGGTTTAAAACACCATCTTTAAATGTAGAAATTAGTTTAAAATCAAGCCAAGTTGAGTTTATCTCACAGTTTTGAATACTCTTATCGTAGACCTCAATATTTTTTAGCCTATAGGTTTCAACATACTTTCCTTTTTGACCAAGAAACTTTCCAAAATCTCCACTCGTATTCGTTTTAAGTAACGTCCTAACAAATATTGGATTATTTAGAATAAGTGTTTCACTTTGTTTATCGAGTAGAGGAAAAGAAGAGATATGACTAAAACTATAGGACTCACGATGCTTCTTTTGTAGACCTTCATCTTGATTAAGGTTTTGAATATTTGAAACTTCAACATTATCAATCCCCTTAATCAATTTAGTAATCATCTTTTCTTTTTGCTCTGGATAATATGATGAAAACTCATTAACTTTAAGCCATGAAAGACCAGATATTTTAATTTTCCCCTCAACTTTTGCATTCTTCAAATCAATGAAATCGTATTCTTTATTTAACTCCAAAGTAACCCTATTGGCCGGATGTTCTTGAATATAGTCAAGCTCAGTCGTTTCCTTTTTTAAGACAAGGGCCTTTCTATTACTAATATCCTCTCTCCAAACTAAACCATAGGAAACTTTATTAGTTGGATCAATCCAATACTTTTTCCCATCAACTTCCAGTAAAGAAATGGCATGATTAAAAAAGCTCAATCTTGCAATCTTCTCGATCTCCATTCCTTTATCTAGTGGATTCCCTCTATAAACCAGAGACAAGTAACTCTTATGCCCAAGCTCTCTCATCATCTTTGTGAAAATAAGAGAAAACGACTTACAATCACCATAACCATCGGCAACTATCTCTTCAAGAGACAAAGGAAAGAATCTTTCTAAGTCATTTGTCCAAATCCCAAGATAATTATAGTTTTTAGAAATATAATTAAGAATAAGATCAACTTGTTCTTCAACTGTTTTTAACTTTAAGGCCTGTTTCTTTAGTTCTTGAAGTTTTAATGGAAGCTTTCCCTTTAAGAGTTTCTCATATTCACGACTTAATCGATGAGATATGGTCTTCCAGTCTCCAACAGTTGAAATAGCGACCTCATGCTTTTGCTCTTTATCTAAGACTACGAAAATGTCATTCACAGGTATATTTAAAACAGGTTTTGTAAGTTTAATACTCGTATAATAAAACTCACCCTTTTTAATCTGTGAAAGGGATATAGAATTTGTAGGATCAAGCTTTTGAACAAAGAGCTTTCTTCGAGACTTGATCTGAGTATGAGACTCTTTTTCAAAAACTCTCGCTCCATAAGTTAAATCGAGAAAGAAATCCTTAGATTTCGTTCCTGAAGATTTCTTAGTATAACGTATATCAATGACTGATTCTTTTTTTAGATGAGGAAGTGGAATCAATAAGACAGCTACATTACTAATCCCTTGCCCACTATCTGCATAAGACTTCTCTTTAAACTTCGAAGAATCAACAAGGTGTGATTTTTCATTATTTATAACTGATATGGAGGTTATCTTTATTTCTTCCTTATCTTTAAGAAACGGTATTTGAAATAATTTAAGTTGTTCGACCCCATACTCTTTAAGAACTTTTATCTTAATATGATTGTCTTCTTTATAAGAGCCATCATCTTTTAACTCAACTTTAGAGTTATTCATTAGATAGTAGTATGCTAAATCATCAAGAGTCGCTTTCTTTGCAAAAATTGGTAGTGAAATGGAAATTAATAAGATTTTGAGAATAAGGTTTTTCATACCTTTCTCATCGGAGAATCAAAACGGGCCCTTTAAACAAGATATCTTTATTCAAGTTATGGCGAATCCATCGCCCCAGTGCTCTTATTCCAACTAAAGACAAAATTATCACGTGAGCCTTGATTGGTCTCTGACGTACTATTCATTGTCCAACCGGATACGAGAAGACGATCTCCAAAAACATAGAGATCTGTTGGTCTTTCATGACTAGTGTGAGAGCCAGCGAGGAATTCACTTCCATACTTAGAATCTCCGAGTTGATCTCCCCAAATTATGGCGCCGGTATCTTTATTGAGTTTTCCTACTGTCACACTGGTATTGGTGGTACTATTCTTTGTATCAAAGAGGTCATCCTGAGTGTAACCGACGAAATAGAGACCTTCGTCTGTGACGTGAATATTGGTGATTTGGTCATTGGCGGTATTTGCAACAAAGGGTGATGAGGCCGACGTCGTGACGCCAAAATGAGTGAGCCATCTCGAGGCGCCACTACTTGTTAAAGAGAGAACAACTGAACACTCGGCCGAGCAATCCTCTTTCAAACCAGTCCCTCCTGTTCCAGCAGAAGCGTAACCACCGGCATAGATATTACCAGAGGAATCGACTTCGAGACTGTTGAGTAGATAGAGCTTGCCACTATTATTTATCCCCAGTCCTGTTGGTGCATTGTCACCAAATGTATATGACCACTGAGTGGTATATGAGAAATTAGTTTTTACTAAGAAGGCCGCAAAGGTTGTTCCACCAGTGGCCGACCACACATTATTTGCAGAGATGCCAGAAAAAATAAGTCCATCACTGACAACTTCCATTGCATAGACTCTTTCATTTGAAGTAGCGGCGCCTCCAACGGCTCGAGTATTAAATTGATGAGAAGTTAAGTAATTGCCATTTAAGTCAGCTTCGATGATTAAGACATCGTCATTTCCGCCATGGGTATTTCCAGCAAAGGCGCCATTGGTCACACAAGCGATATAGATTTTACTACCACTCTTTCTTGCGCTGATGACATAGTCTTGAGAATTTGCAGAAGAAATAGATTGCCCGTATTGCTTTCCCCAGATGATACTACCATTAGTTCTATTAACATTTATAAGGGCCACATCAAGAGAGTCCAGTGTATCGTAGAGGGCAGATTGAGTTGAGACGACAATAATGGGATTATCTGAATCGTCAAAAACCATTTCAGGTGCTCTATCCGTTTGATTGGCCGAGAATACGGCCTCACCTGCTGTATTATTTGGTAGCGTCACACTACCGTAGTGCTTTACCCAATCCAATGAAGCATCTGCATTATAGCGAATTAAAATTAAATCCTTATTGGCATTGGCCTCCACAAGATCACTCGTTGAAAAGCCCAAAAGGTACGCGCCACCTCTTGGATCAGAGTGGATGCTAAAACCTCGATCTTCTCCTGTTAGATCAGAGAAGGGGCCACTACTTCCCGTAAGCCAAGAGGCTCCCATGTGAAAGCCAGAGAGATTCTGTGTTAATCCTGGAGTATAAGAAGTCCCTGAATCATTTGATTCATTTGAACTAGAAGACGAACTGGCCACATCGAAATCAACGTGGCCATGACATGATACTAGAAAAAGGAGAATTGTAATGAATGCAAATTTATACAATCAAACCTACTTTTTAAATGATAATGCCTCCAAGTATGCACTATCTCCAATTGGATGTTGTCTTGTGACAAGATCAACTATCCTGGCATTCTTATTTTCAAGCAGAATATTCTTTATCTTAAAAACTTCATCTTTTTGACTCTTAAAAGTAATTGTATGAAGGTCTCTAAAAATGGCCTCAACTTTTTCGACCACCACACCGGCATCTTCAAGATCAGCGACAATTCTCTTCATATCTCCATCCTTTTCAGGTGCCACAATGATTTTATTAGGAACGACCCCATCACAGAGTCCATCTTCATATTGTGAAAGATCGAGTGACTTAAATTTAAAACTCTTTCCATCATATTCGGACCAAGTACAGTAATTAACTCCTTGGGCCTTAACTCTAAAAACAACTCTCCCACCAACTCCTGAACAATGAAGATAGGGATCTATTGACTCTATCTCAGTTGGTGATATTCCATTGTCGTGAAAGAAGCCTACTAATTCTTCTAATCGAGAACGGTAGATATGGTAGCTCTTCCCTTCATTGAATGAGGCCACTTGAACAGAATCTTCACTGGATGATACCCAGCAAGAACCCTGAGAAAGAGATTGAACCTCTAGTCCAAAAACAGGTAAACATGCGACAAATAAGCAGAGTGTTTTTATCAGTTTCTTTTTCATACTTACTTAGTCGGTTTTATATTCTTGAACTTTACACTCGGGTTTAAATTTTATAATAAAAATCTATGAAAGAGAGAATTCAATTGATTGAAGAGCTTGTAAGGGCCTTCTATGAAGTGGCGATTAACGATGTTTTTATTGGTTATCACTTTAGAAAAATAAGTAAAAACAGTACGTTAGAAAGTAAGCTCGGTGATTTTGAGTCTCATATACCAAATGTCGTCGATTTTTGGGCCCACCAACTCATCCCAGGGCATAAGAGAAGAGAAAATGCTCCTAATATCCTAAAATTGCACACATATTTGGCCATACGCAAAGGAGAGCTTGGGAGATGGCTCCTTCTGTTTAGAGAGAAATTAAACCAATTTGCGAGCAAAGAGCAAAACTCTCCCGAAGAAAGTGAATTCTATCAAAGCTGGAATAAGAAAGTAGACCTCTTTGAAAAGGCCTTCCAAGAACATTTTTTTAAGGGCAAGTAGAAGGATTCTTAGCGTCATAGACACGTTTGACGAAATCCTCGAGAACCGGCTCCCCTTTCACATCATCAAAGAGCCAATTGCGAATATAGAACTGATCTAATTTCTTTGCGGCCTCACAGGCCTTCTTTGTCGAGTGATATTCGACGACAATCATATTAACTAATCTTACTTTGAAACGACGCGGAGAATTTTGAATACAACCCTCCGGATACATTGAGCACTTCAGACTCTTAGTAGGATCTGTCACTCGGACCTCTTCTACCTTAGGATCAAACTTTGTGGCCATCATATACATGTCCATCGCTGTATACTTCTTCTCTTTTGAGCAAGAGCTCAAGACAGATATCATAGAGAGGGTACAAATAAAAAAGGCCAGAAATTTCTTCATGGCCTTATTTTATCATAACTATTTCTTTTTGTAGCGAGGTGTACGTTTTGGCCTCGTATCTCGTCTGGCCACTTTCTTTTTCTGTGCCGGTTGATTTCCACCACCGAAGGCATTTTTCTTTAAAGCGATAGAATCAATCTTAAGAGAAGATTGTGCACGGATGGCATCATTAATTCTCTTAATGAGACTTTGGTCCTTACCAGTTACAAAGTTAAAAACCTTACCAAAGCTTCCATTTCTTCCTACACGTCCACTTCTATGAACATAGTAAACTGCTTCAAATGGAAGATCGTAATTTAAAACCCAAGATAGACCTTTAATATCAATCCCTCTTGCGGCCATATCTGTCGAAACAAGTATTCCTTTTGTCGATCTGAATTCTGCAAAAGTTGTCTTTCTTTCAGCTGCTGACATATCACCATGAAGAACATAGATTTTCTTATCAGAGAAAGTTTTAGAGAGAAGATTGAAGACTTCCTGTGCCTTTCCTTTTTGATTTACAAAGACAACACCACTACCTTTGGCCTCTTGCTTAATGAAGAGCTCAAGCATCTTATCCTTTTCAGTATAGTGAAGAGGGATATTGAAAGTTTCAATATGAGAAATTAATTGGTGTGCTCCTTGGACAGTCACATCAGTGAAGTCATATCCTGAGAAGAACTCACTTTTTAGATTATTAAAATCAGGACCCATCGTAGCAGAAAAAAGACAGGCCTGAACTGGTCCTTTAAAATGCTTACGAATCGCTTTTAGCTCAGTCATGAAACCCATGTCCATTAACTGGTCAGCTTCATCAATGATAAAGTATTCAAGATTCTCAAGAGAAATCTCTCCTTTGTTTAGCATTGATTTAATTCTTCCTGGACCGCCAATAAGAAGATCAACCATTTCTCCCTTCAGGGACTTGGCCTTATCACCACCCAGGGCCTGTCTAACTCTTAGCTTTGCATGGTGAGTGATTTTCTTAGATTCAGAAAATACTTGTGTCGCAAGCTCTTTAATTGGAACCAGAACAATAGCTCTTGGCTTCCCTTTTTGAGTAGGCTTATCGCTTTCACTAAACTTAAGACCCTGAATCATTGGAAGAAGATATGAAAATGTCTTTCCACTTCCCGTCTTAGCGAGAACAGAGATATTCTTCTGGGCCACAAACTCAGGAATCGCCTTAAGTTGGACATCAGTTGGCTTTTTAAGCGAGTTCTCTTTAAAGAAGTCACCAAAAACTTCAACATCTAAAATATCAACAAATTCTTTTGCCATGGGCATCTCCAACATTCTTAATTCAATTTATCCCCTCTAAGTAACATAGTTTCGGGCTTTGGAGAAGCTCCCTATGAAATTAAGTAATATAATCAGGAAATACTGCAACAAAATGAACAAATTTTACGAATTTTATTGTAAAATAAAGGAGTTAAGAACGATAAATTGACAATTTTGGAAGATATCTATGAGCACGGAAGCTTTAATCGAACTTTCTGGACCAAATGGTTCAACAGAGCAAGTCTTAGATCAGAAGATCTACCTTCTTTTTATTGATGAGCAGATCGAATTCTCCATCTCTAATGGACCTGTTAAGTTGGAAAACTCCGACGGAATAATCACAGTTAAAATTCAAGATGATGTCGAAGAGGCCATGTTCAGTGGTCACCCTCTTAGAAAAGGTGCTATCTACTTTCTTGAAAATGAAGACTCGATAACTTTTGGCGACTATACCATCAAACTCAAAACAAGTGAAAAAGCCACTGAGATTTCGAGTGAGTTTGAAGAGAGTACCGATCATGAACTAGATATGCTTGAGCTTGAGGTTAATGAAGACGCCACTGTTGTCGCTCCTATGCCCAAACAACTTCAAAGAGAAGCTAAAGCTGAACCAGAAAATGACGATCTCATTCTCGAGGTTGAACAACTTATCTCAAAAGATGACGATAAATCAGAGGATGAACCAAGACTCTATGAGATCCCAGACGCACCAACAGAGCAAGACGAGGCCACACATGGGGGCTTCTCGCTAGATAATGATCCCCCAACCAGAACATCAATTGCTGTTCATGAGCTTCTCCAAACCCATAACGAAGATAATGATAATATTCCAATCGAGGCCAAGAAAGCTGCAAAAGCTAAAGAAAAGGCTAAGCGTGAAGAGCTTGGTAAGCTTAGAAAGAAGAATAAGGCCAATCCAAAGAAAAAGAAATCTCAAGCTGATAAAGACCTTGATCTAGACGGAGCTCACCGTTTTAAGATTACAGAGAAAAAACAGGGAACTAAAATCGATAAGAAAGAGAGTACGACTTTCTTTGTACCTGAAGATAATCTCGTTGGTCCAATTGTTAGGATTTTAGGAACTCTCTCAACCCTTGTCATCGCAATCTTTGCTAATAAGTATGTTGAGCTTGAGCCGATTGCACCTTTGGCCCAACATCTTGAAGGCCTTATTAATCAGAAGCTAGAGCTCAAAGAATTGAGTCCTCTGCCATATAGTGTTTATGAAATCATTGTTGTTTTCATTCTTATCGAGCTCTTATCAAGAACTCTTTTCTCTGTTTCCCTTCCTCACTTTATTAGTGGAATCACAAATTATGGAAATCTTGCAAGCTCAAGAATCAAGGCGCTTCTAAAGCTTCCACTAGATTTAATCTCAGTAGTCTTTCCTCTGGGAGAGGTTCCTGTAATTTTTGGAAAGAGATCATTTAAAGAAGTGGTCACACTTAGTCAGACGAGATATCGTTCATCATTTCTTAAGTTCTTTGCACCTTTAGTCATTATTATTTTTACAGTGCTCTTCGCTTATTCAAAGATTGCTCTGGAACTCGTCAATGTAAAAGAGCCTGCAAAGATGGCCCTTATTTCAAATTATAAGCCTAAGAAAGCTGTGGCCTTCTCACATCTAAAGACAACTAAAGGGATTCAAGAGCGCTACTATATCGATGGCGGACTTGAACAAAAGGGTCACTATATCTTTGTGCATCGACAAGATAAGCACGTTCTAGAGTACCGAGGTATTACAAAATATACTTTTGAAAAGATCTTCCAAGATTTTAAAGATAATGCTCCATTTCTCGATCTCACTCACCCGTTTCTGGCCCAATATTTCAAAGACGGTCATAGCAATGAGAAAGTGAGAAATGATGTTCTTAGAATCATTAAGTCTGGGGAGCTAACAAATTTTCTCCTGCTTGATAATGCTCTTAACTTTGATCCACTCTATGCAATCGAGGGACATAGTGCCTTTAGAAGACTGGGGATTAAGGCCTCACAGGTAATGAGTGCAACAGGTTTTTACCGAATCTATAAGTACAAGGGTGAGTACTCAAGTCTCTTTATTGGAGAAGATGCCATTTATACATTTAATATTGCAATGAGTGACAAGAAAGCGGCCAAGGCCGTGACTCAGATTCACTTTGCCGTCAATAAATCTGCCCCTAAGACAGATTTTGAAAATGGTACGAGTAATTATGAACAGAATGTCGCCCCACTTATTGAAGGGTTAGACTCAACAAAGATTGATTCTATGATGAAGCGCTACCAAAGATTTACTCAGAAAAATCTACCCTAAGGGTTTTAATTGCGCCAAGACTCTGTTAAAACGTGGAACTATAATTTTTTCAGGTAGTTACAATGAGAATTCAAGATCAAGTAAAAGAACACTTTAGCTTTGAGCTCGTGCATGTTGATAAGAAATCAGGAGCAAGAGCTGGTGTTATTAGAACACCTCATGGAGATATTCCAACTCCAGTATTTATGCCCGTTGGAACACACGGTGCGATTAAGGCCTTAACGCCTAACTTCTTAGAAGATCTAGATACAAAGATTATTCTTTCAAATACATATCACCTTCACTTATCACCCGGATCAAAACTGGTTGAGAAGGCCGGTGGGCTTCACAAGTTTATGCACTGGGATCGTCCGATCCTGACGGACTCTGGTGGATTCCAAGTATTCTCTTTGCAAAGAAAGAGTATTAAAGAAGAAGGTGCTGAATTTAAAGACCATAAGGGAAAGACGATTCTTCTCTCACCAGAGACATCAATCCAAATTCAACAAGAACTTGGAAGTGATATCATGATGGCCTTTGATGAATGTATCCCTTACCCAGCAACAAGAGAATATACTAAGAACTCTATTGATAGAACACACCGTTGGCTAGATCGTTGTATTTCATCTTGGACAAACCCAAAGCAAGCACTATTTGGAATTATTCAAGGATCAACTTACGATGATTACCGTCAAGAATGTATTGATGAACTGGTCAAGAGAGACCTTCCTGGTTACGCAATTGGTGGTGTTTCTGTTGGAGAGGGACCAGAGCTTATGGAGAAGATCGTAAAATATGCTGCTCCAAAAATGCCTGTCGATAAGCCTCGCTATGTTATGGGTGTTGGAAATCCAGAAGACCTCCTTATGATCTGGGAAAATGGTGCTGACATGAGTGACTGTATCATTCCAACAAAATTTGGTAGAGGGGGAACTCTCTTTACAAATAGAGGAAAGATCAGAATTAAGCACAAGAACTACAGAAGAGACTTCTTCCCTATTGATCCTAATTGTAAGTGCTACTGTTGTAAGAACTTTACAAGGGCCTATGTCAAACACCTCTTTGATTCAAATGAGATTTTAGGGCAAGTTCTAGCGACAATGCACAATATTGAATTCTACAAATCAATGGCCGAAAGAGCTCGTGAAGCGATTCTTGAAGATCGTTACACAGAGTGGAAAGAAGAATTCTTAGCAAACTATCTCAAAGACGATGGTCCAAAAGATGATAAGAAACCTAAAGGTAAGAAGAAGAAATAACTTAGGCCTCAGTTTTTACTGAGGCTTTTTTTTATCTATAAGCATTGGCCACCATACTCATCACGACGAAACGATGAAACGGTTTAATGGTTTGCATATAAAAGCGACCTTTTGAGTTATTAAACTCTACACATGTAATAACCTTAATATTATAGGCCTGATCATTACTATTAAAAATACTCACACGAAAATTAAGATGCTCATCATCTAGGCCAAGAATAATTTCATTCTCTCCTAGAGCAAAGATTTTAAAAAAGCCAATATACCCCCCAACTCGTTTCTCTGTATTAAAATCAGCTGGCAATTGAGATTTGATACCGACGAGTTTTACTAGAAAATGCCTAAGAGCAAATAGCCCTTTAATCCATATGGGACTCTGGTTAAAAACTTTATGAGCGATAGTGATCAGATCATCATGGTGATTGGTTGTAGAAAAGGTATCAGTAAAATCAATACGTGGCAGTGATGTTTCACTGAGATGAGTTCTTATACCAAATTCTTCTATAACTTTCTTCATAGGACAGATTAAAAAAAGGCCCCAAGTTTTTGGGGCCATTGTATTTACTTAAGCTTGTTCAATTGCAAGATCAATGATCTTTGTGAGTTTCACTAGATCTTCATAGCTCACGTTATGAAAGAGTGAAATTCTAAACTGATTCTTTCCAAGTTTTCTATAAGCATCAATACCATAAACCGCTTTTTGCGCTTCAAGAACTTTAATAAGATCTCCGGCAGGGTACTTATCATCAACATCAATCGTCGCTACTGCAATTGATCTATCTGCTTCATTTGGAACATATGGGCTAAGGTAATCTTTTTCGTTGGCCCAGTTATAAATCATATCAGCTTTTTTCTTCGCATAATCAATAGCGTGAGTGAATCCACCTTGAGAGTTCATAAGCTTCACTTGCTCATTTAAGAAGAAGATTGTCGCAATACTTGGAGTATTGTAAGTCTGGTTCTTAACTGAGTTTGTAATAGCAAGCTCCCAACTCATAATAGTTGGAATATATCTATCAGTGGCCGCAATCTCTTCAGCTCTCTTCAGGGCCTTTGGTGACATAATAGAAACAAAGAACCCACCCTCTGCAGCAAAAACTTTTTGTGGAGAAAAGAAGAAGACATCACATTTTGATATATCACATGGAATTTGACCTGCACCAGATGTGGCATCAATGGCCAAAATTGTATCGTCATCGACTTGTGGTAGCTCAATTGTCTGGACTCCAGTAGATGTCTCATTCAATGTCATTGCGATAAAATCAGATCCTTCAACATTTGCAGGAGAACACCCTTGCCCATATTCACTAGCAATATTCTCAGCTTCAATCCAAGGAATATTTGCGTGTGACTTATACCACTTTGTTGAGAACTCTCCACAAGTAAAGTGAGAACTCTTCTTTCTCACAAGCCCAAGACCAATCATATCAAAGAGAAATGTCGCTCCACCATTTCCAATTACGATTTCATAATCAGCTGGTACATTGAAGAACTTTCTTAGCCCTTCTTGCATTTCTTTCACGAGGTTTTTAACCGCTGGTTTTCTGTGACTAGTTCCAAGTAGCTCAGTTCCCGTTTCTGCAAGCTTTGTCATAAACTCAACAGGCACCAATGAAGGTCCACTTCCAAATCTAGGATCAGTAGGTCTTAATTCTTGCGGTACGTTAAAATTCTCAAACATATTATTTCCTTAGTTTAATCAAACTTAATGATGCCCATATTTTATGAGAGTTATGAGTATTTGAAAATGAAAAGTTGTTGCCACATGAGAAACTAATTGAAAAAATAACGTCATGAAAACACTTAAGATGATTCTTTTACTCGGTCTTTGCGCCCAGACAATGGCCTTCTACAAATCATGGTCACTTGGAGTTGGCGCTCTTAGTGAATCCTACGGCAAAATTCAAACTGATGCCCAGGGAAATACTAATGGACTAGACTTTACCCCTTTTTTCAAAGTCCAAAGTCTTTCAGACTTTTACTTAAACCATCAACTCCAGCTAGAACTTGCCACAACACTTCCACGTGATAGCCGTGATAGTGCTGTTAATCGAATGAATTATTGGTTCAATGCTTTAATGAGCTATGATTTAGACTTTATTAAAATTCAATATGGACCTGGGATGTACTTTACTCGTCTTAGCATGGATGGAACTGCTCAAGAGCTACCAAATGGAAACTCGACAAAGAGCTTTGCCACACCCAACGGTTCAACTGTTGCTGGAAACTTAGTTCTCAGTTTCGCATTAGATGCTCCAATCCCGACAACAGACTTAACTTTTAATTCTCAGGCCATGATTCTAAATCCTGAAGATAGTGATGAAAGAGCAGTAAATATTCTTCTCTCACTAAGTTATAAAATGGAATAACGAATGGAAAAAGCTATGAAGATTTTTTTGACTTTCATCCTTATGACAATCACTTTTTCAGCCCAGGCCTTCACTCTTATAGGTAGTGATATTGCAACCTACAAGGACCCTAATATAAAAGTCTACGTAGGTTCGCAACAATGTACGAATCTTGCTGACTCACCGGAAGAACTTCTTGATCTTGTTAGTGAGGCCAATGAAAGGTTTTGGAACGGTATCGCAACAAGTGAGCTTGTACTCGAAGTAGGAAGTACAAAGTCTGTTGATGCCTCTTTTTATACTGATCAGATTTGTAACACTGGAGCGGGATGTGTTCCAGAAGTTGATTCAGGGATCTTAATTGTTTGTAATACAAATGGATCGACTTTTGGTGGAAATGTTCTTGCGGTAACTCTACCAAATAATGTCTCGGGAAATACAATTCATGGCTCAGTAATCGCACTTAATGACACGGCCTCTTCACCACTTCTCAATGATTCTCGAGACGAAAAGATTTCAGTCATTGCTCACGAAATTGGACACGCAATTGGACTAGGACATTCAAACTTTAAAGACTCGCTAATGTACTATGCCAATATTGATAATCGCGAGGCACTTGGTCAAGACGATTGGGATGGTGCTACATTCCTCTATCCTAAGGAGCAAGGAGCAATGGCCGTTTGCGGAACAATTGAAGATATCAGTAATCCACAAAATGGTAGCAAACTATGGTTTTCCATGGCGCTTATGCTACTAATCTTAGCAGGATTCCATCTGACAAGGCGATTTAAGAGCTTAAATTAAAAAATCTGTATAAAAATCAATATTTTTTCTCAAGAATTATGATGAAATTCCGATAATTTAGGCAATGAAATCAAATGGAATCAAAATTATATTCTTAATTATCGGACTCTTTATCTTTAAGATCTCAGTGGCAGATACACTGATTCACTCTAAGAAGAACTCAAGATCGACTGTATCAATCAATAAATAGCTCAGTAAAAGACTTTCCTCTTTCAATATAGTTACGAAATTGATCAAATGACGGAAAGGCCGGCGAAAATAAGAGAACTCCCTCTCTTAGCTCTTTAGCGCTATAATCCTTCACTCCTTGAATCGTCTCCACATACTCACATGGAAATTGATCCTTCATGAGAGGATACAGAAACTCTCCAGCTTCACCAATAAGAAGAACTTTTTGAATATGACTCTTATATTTTTCTAAGATATCGAAACGATCGTCGCCCTCGCCTCTTCTTTGACCACCTAGAATAAGTGTGATGGGACCTAAATCACGAACCCCGCGAATGGCCGTTTCAGTGGCCTCCCAATTCGTACTCTTAGCATCGTTGAAAACTTTAACCCCCTCAATTTCTCCCAAGAATTGAAGACGGTACTCAACAGCGTTAAAGGAATTAATCGCTTGTTGAAAAGCTTCTTTAGAGCCTCCAAACTTATCCCACATCTTAAAGGCCATATAGATATTTTTAAGATTGTGCTCCCCATAGATTTTAAGGCCAGTGAGATCAAAGAGGTTCTCAAGATAGCTCTTTACGGTCTCAATCTTATCAAAGTGAATTTCTTCAAAGCTTTGATGTTCAGGAGCCTTTAGGCCAAGTTCATCCCAAAGCCCAACAGGCCAAAAAGAGAAGTCACTCTCATCCATATTCTTAAAGATTTCTCTCTTAGCATTAGCGTAGTCAGACAGAAGATTATAGCGCTCACCATGTGAGAAAGTAATATTGAGAATTGAAGCAATTTTTGGCTTGAAGTCTTGAATTGATTCTAACTGAAAACTAGAGAGCTCAAGAATAATCCCCCAGGCCTGATCAATCTCACCAGTTTTTCTCTGGTAGATATAATCACAAAATGGTGTTCCAATATTTCCACCGACAAAGTATGGTTTTCCCTCATGCTTAAAACACTCTTCTAAGAAACTTACTGTCGTCGTCTTTCCATTAGTCCCTGTGAGTCCCATAACTGGAGCATCACAATACTGCCACGCCAATTCAATTTCACACCAAATAGGTGCCTGACAATTTTTAAGTAAATCGATATCACGAGGAATCCCGGGAGAAAGTATAATCAGATCAGACTGATTAACGATCTCTATGGCCTTAGGATCATCTTGTGCGACTAAATGGGATTGGTTTAAATCTTTTAAAATCTCGTGACTTCCCCACTGCTCAACACTTCCTTGATTAATGGCCCAGATATTCTTATCAAGAAGTTTTAAAAGTCGTACGGCCGAAAGGCCCGACTTTCCCATTCCAATAACCGTAATATTTTTATACTCTTGCATAGACTTTCCGATTTGAGATTGATTTCCTCTAATATAAACGATAATAGGTTATTAATGAACTTTAAAGACAGATTTCTCCAAATTTCAGAGTTTCTCGCTCCCTATAAATCAATGTGGGTAAACGAAATTATTGAGCTCTATCCAGATGGACTAGAGGCCTACCCACGTGAATGGATTGAACTCTTGGATACATTGGATGATGATCAGCTCTATCGCTTAGATTGTCTAAGTGATTATGGCCTAATCGAAAACTCTGAACTGGGTCAGTGGATGAAGCGCATGAATGAGCTTTGCCAAGTCCAATTAAAAGAAATTCCAGAGACAGAGAATCTCCCGGACTGGGCCTTTAATAAGGTCAAGGGAAAGAAGCGTCACGAGATCCTTATTCTTGCAGAAGTTCTCAAAGAAATTCAAAATGACAAGGCCTTCTCACATCTTGTCGATATCGGTGGTGGCGTTGGTCACCTTGCCAGAGTGATGGCCCATTATAAAGGGATAGAGTGTATTAGTCTTGATATCAATCAGGAGTTTCAAGAGCTTGGAAAGAAGCGTCTAGAGAAATACCCAAAACCTCCACAGGGAAGAGATGTTAAGTTTATCACCCACGACTTCACTCATGAGCTTGAAGGAGAGATGACAAAGAAGATCTTTACCAAGGATTCTTTCTCACTTGGTCTCCACACATGTGGGCCTCTAGCTATTAAACATATTGATTGCGCTCTTAAGAATCAAACTCGTGGGCTTTTAAATTTTGGTTGTTGCTATAATCGACTCGATCCTGAAAGTGATATCAATATCTCTGATTTTGCCAAGGCCCATGGTCAAGAAGGTTTTAATACCTTCACCTTTACACTCGCCTCTCGTGGCCATAGCTCTATGACCAAAGAGGACTTCATTCACAAAAGAAGAGTCAAAGATTATCGCTACGCTCTCCATATCTACTTCCACGATATCCTAGGAATCAAAGAGCTTATTCCTGTTGGAGATTCCCACCATAGAGAATATTGGAAGGACTTTGGAGAATATGCTCTTTCAAAAATAGAGAAAATTGGAATGGAAACTCAGTGGAAAAAGGAGGACTTTGATAAGTTCTTCGCACAAGATTCCCTTCAAAAGTCTTTAAACCAGCTTTTTAAGGCCAATATTATTCGCTGGCAATTAGGAAGAACCCTTGAGCTCTATATCTTACTTGATAGAATCCTCTACATTGAGCAAAGTGGTAAGAAAGCTCAACTTCTACAATTCTTCTCAAGCGATCTTTCACCAAGAAATATCGGAGTTCTTTACACGGAATAAGTTTTATTTCTATCAAACCCAAAGAGAATTCATACATTTGATGACATTCCATTGCACAAAATCCCATCATCCCTTTTAATTAAAGATATCGCAAAATATTAGAAGGAGTCTAATAATGAAAGTAAGCAACTTTATTGCTAGGATGGCAATGATGGCGGCACTAGGTCTTTCGGCCTATTCACATACCCATCATCAAATTGATGATTCTCAATCACAATTTACAATCAATGCTAAGGGACAATATGCCAAGATCATGAAGTCACTAAGAGAAAGAGGAATTGACGTTCTCGGTGTCGATATTCCAAATTCCCTCATTGATGTTTCTGTTAATCAACAAGAAGAGGGATTACTCAAACAGGCCAAACTCAAGCTTACAAAAATTAAGAAACAAAAAGCAGAAATTGACTCTCGTTATCTCAATACAACAGAGCTCGAGGCCCTTTTAAAGAAGACTCATGAAGAATATCCCGATATCACAAAACTCAAGAAGGTCGGTGAAACACTCGAGGGAAATGCTATCTGGGCCATCAAAATCTCAGACAATGCAGCAGTTGAAGAGGCCCATGAGCCAGCCGTTCTCTTCAATGGAATGCACCACTCCAGAGAAATTATGACAATTGAAGTGACAAGTGACATCGTGACTTATCTAACAAAGAATTATGCCTCTGATGTTAAAGTCAAAAATTGGGTTGATCAGAATGAAATCTGGGTCCTTCCGGTTTTAAATGTTGATGGAAATATCAAGGTTTGGAATGGTCAGGAAATGTGGAGAAAGAATGCCCGCGGAGGTTATGGAGTTGATATCAATCGTAACTACCCGACAAATTGGAATGCTTGTCGCGGATCAAGTGGTTGGCGAAACTCTCAAACATATCGTGGAAGTGAAGCTGCAAGTGAGCCAGAAACAAAAGTGATGATGAACTTTGTTTCTGAAATTAAACCTGTTTTTAATATCTCTTACCACGCCTATAGTGAACTTATTATCTACCCATACGGATGTCGTGGTCAAAGAACAACAAATCGCGAAGTTGTAGAAGGTATCGGAAAAGAAATGGGTACAATTCTTAACTACACTCCAGGAACATCTTGGGAAACTCTTTATTCAGTTGATGGCTCAGATATCGATTGGATGTACCAAGAAGAACAAGTCATTCCTTACGTTATAGAAGTTAGCCCTAGAAGTGATGGCTTTCAACCAAATTATGAAAAGAGAGACCCAACTGTTGAGCATAATCGCCAAGGTTGGCAATTTCTTCTCGACAGGCTTGCGGGTCCGGCCATTAGTGGAGTTAACAAGGACTATAAAGAAATCCTAATTGAAAAGAATATTGATGGGGCCTATCAAGAAGTTCAAACATATCGAGTAAACCCTGATGGCTCATACCATATCATTCTTAATGAAGGTCAATACAAGGCCACATTCAAGGGTTCTCAAATCCAAACAAAACACTTTAATCTATAAAAAAAGGGAGCTTTAAAAGCTCCCTTCTTATTTATTAAATATCTCTATCACGAGGTAAGAAGTCGATCCTGAAGCCTTCTCCACCAAGGGTTCCCTTAAGGGAGCGATCCATCTCAACATTGAAATTATCATCGGTCTTAAGTTTGTTGGTAAGATCCATAATACTCGTTGAGAATTTTTCGTTGAAAGCATCCTTAGTTAAACAAGCACTCCCATTTTTAAAACAGTGGGCAAGATCAAGAATAACTTTTCCACGCATATCTTCGAATTTCCCATCTAACTCAGTCTCTTTTTCCTTGATTCTTCTCTCAAGATTAGCAAGCTTGATAGGTCTTTCTTTTTTAAGAACTCCAAGCTGACGGTAAGTTAAACTTGTCAGGTTCGTTAAGTTATTGTGGTAACTACCAATTTTAAATTTCTTATTCACCTGTTCTGCAAACCATGTAGTAGCAGCATCAAGTTCAGAGAACTTAGAATTCTCATTTGAGAGAGAGTCGGCCAGGATAAATACCGAAGCTGTCTCATTATAAATCCTTGTGTTCTCTTTCCAGTAACTTGAGTTCTTGAGCTTTTCAAAGTTATTGGCAATGAAATTAGAATCTTCAATTTTTCCATGATCACGATAGAACTCGACAAGCTCGTCATAGACGGCCTTATTATCTTGGCTCAGAAGACTCTTTTGATATTTATTTAAGTAATCTTCTACCGTATCGTATTTCGCACTCTTTTGTAGAACTTGCAGAGCAAGTTTAAGAGACGTTAACTGGAACTGCTTACCAATCATATTGAATTGATCTTTTTTAAGCAGCTCGAGGATTTT
>NZ_AUNJ01000223.1 GCF_000447775.1 Bacteriovorax sp. DB6_IX | reverse complement strand
CAGTAATCTCTCTCCCCACAAGATCATTTAAAAGATTAAAGACCTCATCTTCTGTAACACCAACTTCTGGTTTGTCGAGATACCTCTGCCAAAGGACCTTAACAAGATCAAGAACAGACTTATCTTTATCGGCCATTAGTATATTTAGGGCAAAGAAGACTAGCCCACCCTTTAAGTAGTAACTAATAGATGAGTTATTATGGTTTTCATCTGCACGATAGAGTTTAATCCAAGCATTGAAAGAGCTATCTTCCAAAGAATGAAACTTTCTTCCAGGGATTGAGAGGTAACGATTAATATTTGTTTTAATACAATCGAGGTAATCTTGCAGAGAATAGAAATCAGTTCTAAAGATAAAGAGCTGATCCATAAAGCTAGTTAATCCCTCTGTTAGCCAATGCATTTTTGTCAAGGCCTCTTTTGTATAATCAAATGGACCTAGCTCAACCGGACGAATTCTCTTCACATTCCAAAGGTGGAAGTACTCATGGGCCACAAGCTCAAGCCATTCGTTATAGCCCTTCTTATCTGTTAATGAGTAAGAACAAAATTGTAGAGCAGTTGAGTTTAAGTGCTCCAAACCTCCAAATAAACCAGGGGCCAAATGGGTCATAAAGCAATATTTCTCGTAAGGCATTCCCCCCATAGTCTTTTGAATATGGTCGACAACTTTTTTAATATCTTCTTTCATCTTATGCTCATGAAGAGTTGAGCTACCGTAGAAGGCCAGCTCATGTGGAATCCCATCAATCATAAACCCATCTGTCTCATGACAACCAATTTCAAGAGGAGCATCGATAAATGTATCGTAATCCTCTGCCGTATAGAGGAATTGATCTCTCTTTGGAGAAATGTCTTTTAGCCCAGTCGATATTTTTGACCACAGAGGATTGATAATAACCTCCAGTGTAGGATCTTTAATTTGCTTATCGAGAATTCCCATAAAGATACTCGGCCCATGAATAAAAGCATGAGAGCGATCAATATGAGATGTTCTCACAGTCAGCTCGTGACAATAGATTTCATATTCAACCTGAAATGATTGGTCATCTTTATTGACCACATCACTCTTGTCCCAATCAATAAGCCAGATTCCGCGATCAATTTGTTCTGTATAAAGTCTCTCCCCTTTTGAGTTTTCTACTTTTAGCCAACGAATATTTCTCCCATACTCACGCATAAGATAAGAACCTGGAGACCAAGAGGGAATAAAGAGTTTTAGTTGAGAATCTTTAGCTTCTTTTTCACTTGTTAGTTTTACGTTGGCCAAGTGATTTTCAGGACTTGGGATAGATAATTTATATTGCACTTTCATTTCTTTTACTCCGCTAAAAAAAGTTCTTGTAAAGGTCTTCCGCCTTGGGTAGAAAATCAAAAAATTTGGAACAATATACACAATTTTACCACATATTCCTAATGGGGATCTGTCAGCATTTATTTTGGGGAAGATACAATGACGACGAGTGCCAATAGCTCACGAATTAATCGTAAAGACATCGTTTTGCCTACAGTAACATTCACTGAGGTGGCCCTAGAGCAACTAACTCTTATGTTAGAAAACGATTTTACTCTTTCTGGAAAGTACCTGAGAATCCTGATCTCTGGAAAAGGATGTGACGGATTTACTTACTCAGTAGGTTTCACAGATATTGAAGATGAAGATTTTTCAGTGCGTATCTCAAATGACGAGGCGCTAGAAGTAATTATTGACCCATTTGCTGCGTTTTATCTTGGTGACACAAGAGTTGATTATGTCCAAGATTTCCAGAACGACAGAGAAGGTTTTGTGGTTTATAATAAAGATCAGAAGAAGTATCACGGAAAGTTTTGGAGAGAGAATAAAGAGCTCGTTCCACCGATGGTACATCAGTAAACACACAAGACATTACATAAAAAGGAATCACGATAATGGACTATCGCTATGTGAAGGCCTTCATGCTTACAGCAAGGCACCTTAGTTTCTCTAAAGCAGCAGATATCCTTAAAATTGCCCAATCGGCAGTCAGCCGCCAAGTCAAGCTCCTAGAGGAGTCTCTTGGAGTTGAGCTAATTATCCGCTCGAGTAAGAAAGTTATTCTCACAGAAAAAGGTAAAGAGTTCTATGCCGCCTGTGAACACTTTGACAGATTAACTCATGATATTTTTGAAAAAGAAGATGACCGACCTCTAAAAGTTGGTATTCTCAATGGTCTTCTTAAGACATGGTTCAACCCTATTCTTATCAAATACTACAAGAAATATAATCGCAATATGCAAATTCAAATTGCCGACCAGCCGGAACTTCACCGCGGGATCGAACAAGGTAAATTTGATATCATTTTTTCAACTGAAAACTTTCAGTCTGAGCTTGTGAGCTCATTAAGACTCTTTGATGAGAAACTCGTTCTCATTAGCAAAGAAGAAGTGAATCGAAAGAAATTACATGATTATCGCTGGATTGTTTACTCAGAGGGAGACAATCTCTTTAAACTAAGTAAGAAGAGAAGCCCAAATACAATCGTTGTAGAATCTCTTTCTACAATTGTCACTTTGGTTAAAAATGGTGTTGGGATTGCCGTTGTCCCAGATCATGTCCTAAAAAAGACAGACTCTTTAATTGTTCAAGAGATATCATCTCTTAAGAGTCCAGGGATTTATATGACAACACTAAACTTTAAAAACCAACCACAATTTCTAAAAGAAATTCTCAGCGTTATTAAGAAGTAAACCTAATGGAAACGACTCTAAGAAAGACGAGACTAAGTTATAATGGGAAAGAGCTCGATATCGATTTCCCAGTCTATCATTTTAAGGATTACAAAATTCGCATGGCCGATGAAAGAGACCTTGAGCAAATTGCCAAGGTTAGTTATCCGGGCATGATGATAGATCTTAAGGATGAAAAATTTCTTAAGAAGATGGAGCAAGGTCTAGTCTTTAGCAAGGAGACTAATGGCTTCGTCTTTGTTGTCGTAGAAAATAAAGATGGTGAAATTGTTGGGAGATCCTATGTTAAAAGTTGGCATGTGGACTACTTTCAAAAGCCACGCTATTCACTGAGAAAGAACTCTGTTCTCTTAGTCGATGCCAGTCACTCATTTAATGGAAAGAAGATTCTAGAAATCGGAGGAGTTGTTGTTAAGCCAGAATATCAAGGTCAAGGTCTTGGTTCAGCGCTTCTCTATGTGAGACTTCAGCTCATTGATTATCTCAGAAATGATCTTCATCTGCCCCTCAACTCAATTATGATGACCAATATTGGACCATTCAGGGCCCAGGATAATTTTATCAATGTCGACTTCTCACAAAAACTTAAAAGTCGAATTGCTAAAGAAGTTGGTATTAAAGAACTTAGTTATGAAAAAGCCATGGAGTTAACAGAGCATGGTCGAGTGATTTCAATTGAAGATTTCTATCATGAACTTGAAGGGCTAGAAGTCTTAAGTATTCAAAATAAAGTTAAGGCCAAGGCACCTTATTACTTCGGTGCACCAAGAGAGGCCTCTTATCACGCCTATACAAATTCAAAACGCCTCTGTTTTGGAGAGCCAATACTCATTGAAAATGGCGTAAGTTACTCTTCACCATTTATCTTTAGAAAATCAGAGTGTATTCACTTCGACCACGGGGGAAGTTATTTCATCCACAACTTTGTCTAAAGAACAGCACCGAATTAATATTAAGAAGATATATACATTCTGTTTCTTTTGGATGTTCCTCGTTTTTGTTCCCGTTATGATTCCCTACTTTTCAAAGCTCAACTTCTCAATGAAGCAAATTTTTGAACTACAGGCAATCTTTGGAATTTCAATCGCTATTTTTGAAGTCCCTTCTGGCTATATTAGCGACATCGTTGGGAGAAAGAAGTCTCTGGTGATAGGCTCATTTCTTACGGCCCTAGGATTTAGCTGCTTGCTCTTTATGCAAAGCTACTTCCACTTTGTGATCTATGAAATAATCCTGGCCCTTGGGGCCAGCCTAGTCTCTGGTGCAGACCTCTCTCTTCTTTACGACTCTCTTGATGAGATCACTGATGATAGAAAAGAAAAAACGAAGGCGGTAGCCAATATTCAGATGTCCTATGTGGGCGCTGAGGCCGTGGCCGGAGTTATGGCCAGTGTCCTAATTCTTTTTTCTTTTAAACATGTTTTAACAGCTCAGGCCCTTGGAAGTTGGATTGCCTTTATTACAGCACTCTTAATCTATGAGCCGGCCTATAAGAAAATGGATAAGAATGCGCACAAGGAAAACTTTAAGAAGATTATTAAGCATATCTTTTTTAGTGAGAAACTCTTAAGACTTATTTTTATCAATCTGGTCCTGTGGAGTCTTTGTACATTTGTCGTCGTATGGATTTTCCAAAAATATTGGATGAGCTTAGGAATTGAATTAAGATACTTTGGTTATATCTGGGCCTTTTATAATATCTTTATTGGAATTGTTGGAAAGCAGGTGCATTGGCTAGAGCACAAGTTTGGGGCCACGCCAATTCTCATTGCAATCGCGATTTTTCCCCTTATCGGATTTTTCGGCATGTCACTTTCAACAGGCCTATTGGGTGGTCTTCTTAGGACTCTCATTCCAAGTCTGTCGTGGACTGACTCAAGTCATTCTTCGCGATGCTCTTAATTGGAGAATCCCAAGTGAGTTTAGGGCCACGGCCAACTCCCTCTCAAGTCTTTGTATGCGTGGGGCCTTTGGTGCCTTTGGACCATTAATTGGACTCTCTATTGATAGATTTGGTATACCTCTCACGCTACAGTATCTTGGTAGCTTCTTTATACTCATGACAGTCTTATTACTGATTCCACTGGTTTTTGAAGTTAAAAAGAATATCAAGAGAGAGATTCCTCACTAACCTCTTTCCATACTTGGTAAGACAAAGAAATCATAGAGATATCCGAAGAGAATCGTCATACTTAAACTTAAACCAAATTGCCAAATCGGTAAGAAGTTATGAATCGTAAAAGTCATAAACCCAAGCATTAAGACGAGGAAGAGACACATATAGGCATGAAGATAGAACGAGATTTCTCCTCGACTGTTAATTTCAAAATATCCCCATATATAACATGAAGTGTGGAATCAACAATCAATCCAAATGAGATACTAAATGTCATAATAGTAGCTAAATTAAGAGAGAGATCGAAGATGACAAAGAAAGATAACGTACACAGAGGTGGCGCAATATTAAT
>NZ_AUNJ01000222.1 GCF_000447775.1 Bacteriovorax sp. DB6_IX | reverse complement strand
ATAATAGCAATAGGATTTCTCATGCAACTTACCTTTAAATCTGAATTTGGAATGATAAAAATTTCTGGGTGCGAAAGATATATCAGAAGTGTAGAAATTGTAAAAGAAGATAATAATATTGACGAAAAAAATCTTCCTGAGCACTTTTTCAAGGCGCAAACTCAGCTACGTGAATTCTTTTCTGGTGCGAGAAAGGAATTTGATCTTCCTTTAAAACCAGAGGGAACAGAATTTCAACTTGCAGTGTGGAATGA
>NZ_AUNJ01000221.1 GCF_000447775.1 Bacteriovorax sp. DB6_IX | reverse complement strand
CAATAGACCCCGTCACATTCTGCCAAAACTCACCTCGATCGGCTTTTGTTTGTAAGAGTAAAAGATTTATATTGTTTTTTGTGCGCTGTAATACGACTACTTGCACTTTCTTGTGTAGCTCATCCATGAGCTAATTTTACCAAATTCCAAGCCTATAGAGGCTCTGCGGCATCTTTTTCACAAAAAAGCTTACATTTGGCCTTTGATGCATGGCGAATTTTTGATAGTTTTAGTAAGTTTTGGTATGGTGTCGCCTATGGAAATTTCT
>NZ_AUNJ01000220.1 GCF_000447775.1 Bacteriovorax sp. DB6_IX | reverse complement strand
TCCAAAATTCAAGCCAGGTAAGGCTTGGAAAGAAATGTTCTAATTTTGATTTAAAAAAGAACAAAGCTTATAGCTTACATAAAAGAAGGGGCCTCGTTTGGGGCCCTTTTTTATTCCCAAAAACGACAGAATCCGATTGAAATTATCGCCTTTTATAACGGCAAAATGACACTAGGAATATATTTCCTAGGGGCTAAGTTATTAGGAATTCAACTACAGCGGCAAAAACTTCCGGAAATCCTTTTCCTAGCTTGAATCTTAGCCCTTTAAAGCGTATAATTTTTGACAGAACCATGGAATTAACGGAAATTTTTTCTGTGTCCATCTTAAAACAAATCATAGGTTAACCAGGAAGGTTAGGAAAATGGCAGAGGAAGGCGAAAACAAAGCTGAATCAGGCGGAAAAAATCCATTATTAACTGTTGTGTTAATTCTTAACGTCATCATGATGGGTGGAATTGCATTCCTACAACTACAAACTCATAAGAAGCTTACATCACAGCCTTCTATGCAAGATGTTGTAAAAGCTGAAATGAAGAAAGTCTCTGGTGAAGATGATGAGAAGTCTGAAACAGGTGAGGCGAAGGAACAGAGCGGAAAGCTATTTCCTCTAGACGGTTTCACAGCTAACTTAGCTCAGGGTGATGGGCCAAGAAGATTTATCAGACTAAATGCAGTGTTAAAACTTAGCAGTGATGCTAAGGAAGAAGAGTATAAGGCGAGAAAGCCACAGATTAGAGATGCCATTATCTCTATTTTAAACTCTAAGAGACCTCAAGACCTTTTAAAGGGTCAAGGTAAGGAATACCTTAAAGAGGAAATCAAATCATCTATTAATACATTCCTAGTAGAGGGAAAAGTATTAGATGTATATTACGTAGGGTTCCAAGTAAATTAAGCATCGTTTAATTTACTAAAAATATTACCGAGAGCAGGAAGCTCAAACATCATGTCCTAGGAGGGGAACGATGGCACAGGTACTAAGTCAAGACGAAGTCGATGCACTACTTAACGCTGTTAATGATGGTGACTCTGATGATTTCCTAGGTGGAGACGGAGGAGATTTCGATGATGATGAGGGTGATGATAATATACAGCCCTATGATCTGACCAATCAAGACCGTGTTATTCGTGGGCGAATGCCTATTCTTGAAATCATCTATGAGAGATTCATTAGATCTTTCAGGGTTTCTCTTTCAAACTCATTAAGAAAGATTTCTACAATTTCAATGATCTCAACAGACCTTCTGAAATTTGGAGAGTTCGTAAACACTCTTCCGATCCCTTCATGTATGTGTATTATGAGATTCAATGAACTAAGAGGACCAGCTCTTCTTGTTTTCGAATCAAAACTAGCTTATGCCATTATCGACTCTTACTTCGGTGGAACTGATAGGCCATTTACTAAAATTGAGGGTAAGGAATTTACGGCAATCGAACTTTCGTTCATGAAGAAAGTTATGGATATGGCCATTGCTGATCTTGAAGAAGCATGGGCACCTGTTCATAGAATCGATGCACAATATATCAGAACAGAGATTAACCCTCAGTTCGTTGGGGTTGTGCCTCCATCAGATGTAATTATCGCAACAACTCTTGAAGTTGAATTCGAATCAGCTTCGGGAACAATTATGATTGTTGTTCCATATTCTACTATTGAACCAATTAAGCAGAAACTAAGTTCAAGTTATCAAACTGATAATGATATGGCCGATAGTATTTGGACTACGGCGATGAATGAACATATTAAGCAAGCCAAGGCAACTGTAACAGTTAAACTTGGTGAAGCTGAGATGACTGTTGGTGATCTGCTAACACTTGAAAGTGGAGATATCATTCCACTTAATCAAGAAGCTTCTGGAGAAGTTAAAGCAGAGATTCAAGGTGTAGAAAAAATGAAATGTCTAATAGGAACCTACAAGGGGAATAGGGCAGTTCAAGTAACTCACGTGGATAAATCAGTTCGCGGTGAAATTAACGTAGATAAGGAATAGGGAGATATCATGAGTGATTTAGAAAACAACATGGACGGAATGGGAAGTTTAGAGTCTATCAACACGATGGAAGTTCAAAAGCTAGCTGATGATGTAAAGGCCGGTGATGATGCGATCAATAAGCTAAAAGTTCAAAACCTAGACTTTATTCTTGATATTCCACTGAAGGTAACAGTTGAGCTTGGTAGAACTGAAGTTCAAATTAAGGACTTACTACAACTAGGGCAAGGTTCAGTACTTGAACTTGATAAACTAGCTGGTGAACCACTAGAGATCTTAGTAAATGGAAAGCTCGTTGCTAAGGGTGAGGTTGTTGTTGTAAACGAAAAGTTTGGTATTCGTCTTACAGATATCATTTCACCAATTGAGAGAATTGAAACGCTTAAATAGAAAACAAGAAATTAGGATAAGAAGATGAAAGGAATCAGCTTAAAAACATTATTAATCACATCTTTAATTAGCTTCTCAGCTTTGGCAAAAGTTAATATTACAAAGCTTAGTTATAAAGATGACAATAACTTTGGTGTTGTGACGATTAATCTAAAAGGAGCGCTTAAAGACACTCCTGAGCTGCAGATCAAAGGTAATATTGTTCAAGTTGCGATTCCTAATTCTGTTGTTTGGCCAAAGATTGAAAAGCAAGTATCAGTAAATAAGTCTTTTGATACAACGCTAATGGCCTATCAGTACAATAAAAGTCTTTCAAGAGTAAGAGCTAACCTTCCTTATAAGCTTGATGGTAAAGAATCAAAGGTTAGTGTCGTTCTTAATGATAACAATATTCAGCTTTTCTTCCCTAAGCAAAAGAGCTTAACGAAGAAGATTGTAACTTCTGTAAATAAGAAGACTGTTGAATCAAATAAACCAAAAAGAGTTGTTAAGGCAAAAGCATCTTCATACGATGAAAGCTATCTTGAAAAGCTCTTAAAAGACAAAGAGCAAACAAAGAATCAGCCCGTAAAGAAAATTGCTAAAACAGAAACATCTCTTTTTGAGGAAATGAACACGAAGAAAGAAGTCGTTTCAGATGCAGTTGGAACAAAAATGTCTTCTTTTAAGAAATCAGAATTTAATTTCACATCTTATATTTTTAAATTTGTAGGGTTCTTTGCCTTACTTGTAGCAGGGATTTACTTCGTGATGAATTTCTTTAGAAAAGGAATGCTTAAAAAAGGTGGTCTTGGTTTCTTAAGTGGAACTAAGATGGTTGAAGTTTTAAGTACGACTTATATTGGTCCAAAGAGATCAATTCTTGTACTTAGAGTACATAAACAAGTTTTTCTTGTAGCTCAGTCAGAAAAAGGAATGGACTTCCTTACTGAGATCAAAGACACAGCTGGATTTATGAAAGAAGGTGAGAGAAAGGTTGTTGGTGACAACTTTGATACAAACCTGGATTCAGCAGAAGAAAAAGGAAAAGAGTTCAAACTTAAAGAAGTTGTCTCTCAACTAGATAATGAGTCTGACTCTCATGATGACGTTGATCCAGTACTAGCTGCTCTTGCAGGTCAGACTGAATCTCAAGAGCTTAATAAGGTAAGCCTTTCTAAGCAGATTAAAAACAAGATTAAAGAACTAAAACCACTTCAATAATAGGAAGTATTGAATGAATAAACTTGGACGTGCACTATTTCTACTTTTGGCAGCTGGCATTTCAGGAAATGCTCTTGCTCAAAGTGCAACGAACCTAGGTCTACCAGGCCTATCAGTAAATTTCGGTCAGGGTGTTGATCTTGTTGATACATTAGAGCTTACAGCTCTTTTTACTGTTTTAACATTAGCTCCAGCAATCCTTATCCTGTGTACGTGTTTTACTCGTATCATTGTCGTACTTTCGTTCATGAGACAAGCGATTGGTACACAAAGTATGCCACCTAATCAGTTACTTGTTGGATTTGCACTATTTCTTTCTGTTTTCGTTATGCAACCAACTGGAGAACAGATTTATAAAGATGCAGTTCGTCCATACATGGATAGAAAAATCACAACAACAGTGGCCCTTGATAGAATTGAAAACTCTCTAAGAGGGTTTATGAATAAACAAGTTCGTAAAGCTGATATTGGTCTGTTCTATGATGTCACAGGAAGAAAAGCTCCTGCGACAATTAATGAAGTGCCAATTCACTTTCTAATTCCAGCTTTTATTATTTCAGAGCTTAAGACAGCCTTTCAGATTGGGTTTCTTCTTTATATTCCTTTTCTGATTTTAGATATGGTTGTTGCTTCTGTACTTATGGCCATGGGGATGATGATGCTACCTCCTGTAGTTATCTCACTTCCATTCAAACTACTACTTTTTGTACTCGTAGATGGTTGGCAGCTAGTGACTGGTTCACTACTGAGATCATTTAACTAGGAGAGATAAATGGACTTTTTTTCAGACATCGCAAAACAAGCAATTACTATCGGCTTAATGATCTCTGCTCCAATGCTGCTTGGATCTCTGATTATGGGTATTCTCGTTTCGATTTTTCAAGCGGTAACGCAAATCAACGAGCAAACTCTTTCATTTATTCCTAAGATTTTGGTTATCATTGGAGCACTTGTTCTAACGGCACCTTGGATGAGTGACCAACTAACAACTTTTACAAGAGAACTTATTATAAGTATTCCACAACTAGTAACTGGAAGATAATAGGATACTGATGACAATACAAATAACTGACATTGTTCCAATCATTGCTTTCTTTCTTGTTTTTGCAAGATTGTTGGCCGTGAACATTCAGTTGCCTATATATGACAACCTACCAATTCCAATGGTTGTTAAGGTTCTTTCGACTCTTGTTATCGCTTTTTGTTTTTTTCCAAGTGTTCAGCATGAAGTTATTAAAGACATTCACTATGTGGGAAAAGATAACTTTTGGGCCTTGACTGCTGTTTATACAATTGTTGGTTTGGTCATTGGATATCTTGTTAAATCGATTATGGGAATTTTTGTTTCTGGTGGTTCAATTATTACTCAACAAGTTGGTTTTGCAGCTGTTCGATATTTTGATCCTTCTTCTGGTCAACAGGTTGGTCCATTTGAAAAGATGATTCAGTGGACAGTGCTAGTGATGGTCATTTCATCAGGAGCTTTACTACCAATGTTTAAAGGGGTTTTCACTTCTTTTGAGACGATCCATATCTATAATATGGGAAATTTTGGAAAGGCGCATATCTTTTATATTGAGGCCTTTAAATCAATTTTCATTGCAGCAATTATGCTTGCGACACCACTTATTTTTACAAATATGCTTATTATGACTGTTCTTGGAATTATTGCCAGAACAGTCCCACAGCTTAACGTTATTATGGTTAGTTTCGCTGTAAATATTGGACTTGGGCTGCTTGTTTTTGCAGCGACGAGTGATGAATTTTTTAACGTAGCCTTCAAGATGTATACAGACAAGCTTGGAGAATGGTTTCAATTTATTATCTAAGGATAATAGGGAAGAAAGATGGCTGACGAATCAGATCAGGAAAAAACAGAAGAGCCTTCGGCGCATAGGATTGAAGAATCTAGGCGTAAAGGTGAAGTTGCCTCTTCAAAAGAACTATCTAGTGTTTTAGTTCTTTCTGCATCTTTGATGACGCTGGGGCTTTCTATTGTCTTCATTTACGAAGAAATGGACTCATTTGTTAGATGGTTGGCACATCTGGATGTTGCAACGGCTTTCACTGAAAAAAGTCTAAGTACAATTGCTCACAGAACAGCTAAAACAGCTCTTGTTTGTGCTGCCCCAGTAAGTATTGTTGCTCTATGTGTTGGTATTATAGCTAATGTTTCTCAAGTTGGTTTCTTATTTGCCACGGATGTACTTCAGTGGAAACCAGAAAGAATCAACCCAATTGAGGGTGTGAAAAAACTCTTCTCTGCAAGAGCAGCAGTTGAAGCTTTGAAGGGTGTTTTTAAATTTATTATCGTAATGGCGATAGTATATATGTTTTTAAAAGATGATATTGCATCTTATATGGGATTCTTCCATATGGATTTCTTTCAATCATTCCTTCACGGAAAAGATATTCTTATCAAACTTGGATTTTCAATTATTGGTGGTCTGCTCCTCGTTGCTATTGGAGATTTTGCTTATCAAAAACATTCTTATAAGAAGAAGATGATGATGACAAAAGAAGAAGCGAAGCGTGAGTCGAAAGAGCAAGATGGTAATCCAGAAGTTAAGCAGAGGATTAGAAGCATCCAAAGAGAAATGGCCTCAAAGAGAATGATGGCCGATATTCCAACTGCCGATGCTATTATCACAAACCCAACTCATATCAGTATTGTTCTTAAATATGATTCTGAAACAATGATCTCTCCAACAATCATTGGAAAGGGGCAGGACAACCTTGCTCTCAAGATTAGAGAGATTGCTAAAGAACACGATATTCCAATTGTAGAAAATGTTCCTCTTGCTAGAGCTCTTTATAAGAGTGTGAAGGTAGGGGAAGGTGTTCCAAGAACACTATATAAAGCTGTCGCTGAAGTACTAGCATTTGTTTATAAGCTAAAAAGAAGTAAGGGCGCATTAGGTTAAGGCCTAGGTAGGTAATTGATGGATTCAATTTTTGGACGATTTAAATTTCTAACACAGAACTCAGACTTAGCTGTAGCAATAGGTCTACTGCTTATTCTTGGTGTTATGATTATTCCAGTGCCACCGTTTGTTCTGGATCTTCTGCTTGCTATTACGCTTTCTCTTTCAGTTGTTATTCTTCTTGTTTCTGTTTATACGAAGAAGCCTCTAGATTTTTCAACATTTCCGGCCGTTCTTCTTGTTTCAACTCTTTTTAGACTTTCACTGAACGTTGCTTCAACAAGAAATATTCTTCTTAGAGGGGGGAGTGAAGGAACGAGTGCCGCAGGTGAGATTATTAGATCATTTGGGGAGTTCGTTGTTGAAGGAAACTTCGTCGTAGGGATCATCGTCTTCATTATTCTTGTTATTATCAACTTTATGGTAATTACAAAGGGTGCTGGGCGTGTTGCTGAAGTTGCTGCAAGATTTACCTTAGATGCGATGCCTGGTAAGCAGATGGCCATTGATGCCGATCTGAATGCAGGGCTTATTAATGATGTTCAAGCAAAACAAAGACGTGCCGAAGTTGCTCAAGAAGCCGACTTCTACGGGTCAATGGATGGTGCTTCGAAATTCGTTCGAGGGGATGCTATCGCTGGTATTATGATTACAGCAATTAACATTATTGGTGGAATCATTGTTGGTGTGGCCCAAGGTGGAATGAGCTTTGGTTCAGCTGCTGAAACATTTACGCTACTCACTGTTGGTGATGGTCTCGTATCGCAAATTCCAGCACTTATCATATCAACTGCAGCCGGTATTATTGCCACGAGAAACACTTCTGAAGATAATCTTGGGGCTCAGATTGAAAATCAATTCAAACTACATCCTAAGGCCATTTATATCGCTTCAGGGGTACTTCTTGTTTTCTCTGTGATACCAGGTCTTCCAAAAGTTCCTTTCATCACTGTTGGTTTGGCACTTGCTTATATGGGGAATCGAATTGAAAAAGGTGTTCAAAAAGAGAAGGAAGAGGCCACTGCAAAAGTTAGTGAAGAGAAGAAAGCGACACCAGATTCACTTGAGGATCTACTTTCTCTTGAACTTGTTGAACTTGAAGTGGGTTATGGACTAGTTAACCTCGTCGATTCAGCTCAAAATGGTGATCTTCTTGAAAGAATTACATACATGAGAAAACAATTCGCTTTAGACTGGGGTGTAATCATTCCTTCTGTTAGAATAAAGGACAACCTGGAGTTAAAACCAGGTGGATATAGTGTAAAAATCAAAGGAATTGAAGTTGCACATGGAGAGTTGATGCCTGATCACTTTCTGGCCATGGACCCTGGCTCAGTTATCGAAAAAATGGATGGAGTTGAAACTGTTGAACCAGTATTTGGACTTCCTGCTGTTTGGATTTCAGAAGAACAGAAGGATGATGCTGGATACAACGGATATACTGTTGTGGATCTTTCAACAGTTATGGCAACACACCTTACAGAAATTCTTAAATCTAACCTTCATGAGCTATTTGGGCGCCAAGAGCTTGTTAGAGTTATGGAAAACTTCAAAGAACATTATCCTAAGATTGTTTCAGACCTCGTACCAGATATCCTACCTCTAGGGTCGGTTTTAAAAGTTCTTCAAAATCTTCTCAGAGAGGGAATCTCTGTAAGAGACTTAAGAACAATTTTAGAAACTCTTTCAGAATATGGAACAGTTATTAAAGATCCAGATTCACTGACAGAATATGTAAGACAGTCTCTTTATCGTACAATAACTGAGGCGATTAAAAGTGATATGGGAGATATCCCACTGTTTACACTAGATAGAAAAATTGAAGAACAAGTTGCAAGTAACTTAATTCAGACAGAAAGTGGTCAACAACTTTCATTGGATCCAAGGATTACTCAATCTATTCTTGCAAGCTTAAACGAGAAAATCGAAGAAGCTACGAATATGGGAGAGAAAATGGTTGTACTTTGTTCTCCAGTAATTAGAAATCATTTTAAGAAATTGACAGAAAAATTTATTCCAAACTTGATTGTGGTAAGCCATAATGAATTAAGCCCTGATGCGAATATCAGGTCTCTTGGAACGGTGAGGTTATAGGATGTATGTAAGAAAGTTTGAAGCTGACTCATTGGAAGAGGCACTCAAAGACATCAAGAGAGAGCTTGGGCCAGATGCGATTATTTTAAAGACGCTGACAAATAAAGGCCTTAAGGGAGCATTTAAAAAGAAGAAGATCGAAATCACTGCGGCGATTTCTGAGAAAAATTACTCTAGTAAAGCTAAAGTTGATGCTGTTTTAAATAATGAGCAAAAAGAAAAGTTTTATCAAAATGATGCTTCTTATATCTCTAATATGATTAATGAGCCAGCTGAGCGCTCGCAACCAGCTAATAATGGTTATGGGAAACTTGCTTTGAATAGACAAGTTAACTCGACAGCGAGTGAAGAAATTGCAACTCATTCTTCGGCCAGTGGCCTTGATGATTTCTTAAATACACCAGTGTCAACTAAGAGATCAGCACCTCAAATTGAAGACGAAAACCCAATCTTTGCAGATGAGCCAGATTTTGACTTTGAAACACAACTTGAAGCTCAACAAGCGGCCGCTCCAGTTATTGAAGAGAAGGTTGTTTCAAAACCAGAGCCAGTTGTTTCACAACAATTATCATCAGATGTTCAAGAGGTTGTTGAATCTCAGAAGTCAAAAATTGATGAGCTAGAAAAGAAGCTATATGAATTAACTCAAAATGTTCAGAGTATAAATAAGCCTCAAGCTCTGGGTGTCCAAGAATTGGTCTCAATTCTTAGAAGCTTAGATATTGAAGAAACATATGTGCAAAAAGTTGTTAGAAAAGCAAATTTTGAACTTTCTGTAGCGGATAAGGAAGATCCAGACACAGTATTTGAATTTGCTCTAAGAGAAATGCTAGGGGAGATAAGTGTTGGAATGCCACTATTCTCATCGGTCGATAATAGTGAAAAGCATACAGTTACTGTTGTTATCTCTGATGTAACATCAGGGCAAAGTACAATGCTTAGAAAAATCGCATCTCTTCAAAAAGATTCTAAAATTATCCGTAATAAAGGTGATAATGACTTTAAAGAAAATGAAACTTTTTCTGAGAAGTTTTTTGATATCGAGACAAGTGTGTGTCGCACTATTTCTGAAATTGTTGCTTCAACAAGAACGGCTCTAGAAGGTAAGAAGAACGTTTTTATTGACTACAAAGCAGGGAACCAAGAAGTTAACGAAGTGAAGAAGTTTATCGATGGATTGAGACGTTCATTTGAGAATGTGGAAGTTTTAGTCTGTCTTTCATCAATCAACACAGAGTTATATAATAGGAAGGTACTTAACCGTTATGCAACTCTAGCTAATGGTATGGTAGTGACACATTTAGATCAGTGTTTAAATTTTGGATCACTCTTTAATTTAGCGATTGATTTTAATCAGCTGCCTTATAAGTTTTTTGGAACAGGACAAGTTGTTCCAGATGACCTCGAAGCTGCAACTGCTGAAAGGATTTTAGCAGGAATATTTCAACTGTAATTAGTTTTTGACTTGATTTACATTGTACGGGAGACAGGATGTCTAAAGGTGAGCTGAGTCATTGGCTAATGTCACAAAGAAGTGACTTTAGGCCAAGTAGAGAGTTAGACTTAGGTTTTATTGCAACGAATACGAAGACAATTGCAATTGCTTCAGGAAAGGGTGGAGTTGGTAAAACAACAGCGTCCCTGATGCTAGCAAAGCAATTAGTTAATTCTGGAAAAAAAGTTCTTTTAATTGACTGTGATTATAATTTATCTAATACAGCGGTTAAATTAGGGCTTCCACTCAACGATAATTTTTATTCTTTACTGTCAATGGAGAAGAGTTTCTCAGAATGTCTTCATAAAGATGGGAATTTACATCTTCTTTCCGGTTGTAATGGAAACTCTGATTTATTTGATAAGAGTTTTGAGCATGATCGTTTCATCATTGATGTTATTAGTGAACATGGAAATGAATACGACTTTATCCTACTTGATTGTCCGGCCGGGATAGGAAAGGAAACAGTTAATCTCGCTGCATATGCTGATCACCGTTTTATGATTGTGAATCCTGATAGATCATCAATCACTGATACTTATGCCTTAATTAAAATTTTAAAGCAAAAATACTCTGTCTCAGAGAACCACTTAGTTGTGAATAGAGTTTCTTCTCAAACTCAGTACCTAAGAGTTGTTAAGTCCCTTATGGACACTGTTTCAACATTCTTAGAAGGACAACTTAGAGTTCTAGGTCCTGTGAAATTTATGAACACTCCAGTTGATGAATTTGATAGGGGATTAAGAGGGGCGGAAAAAAATTCTCTTCATAAATATTTCTCTAAAATAGTACATAAGTTTACCGACGAGAGCACTGGTCTGTTTGAAAATGTTTTGAATTCAGACTTTAAACCGTCAGTAGAACAAGAAGTTCAACCAACTTTATAGACAAGGAGTGCTCGATGTCATCAATAGCTAAGAAACTTAAGAATTTAAAAGATTATAGGTCTACACTAGACCCAAAAGTAAAAGATGAAATTGTTGTAGAGTATGCTCCACTAATTAAATATATTGCTCAAAAAATCGCTTCAAGACTTCCGGCCAATATTGAGCTAGATGATCTTATTTCATGTGGTGTAATTGGGCTAATGGATGCAATCGAGAAATTCGACCCTTCAAGAGATAATAAATTCAAAACTTATGCTGAATTTAGAATTAGAGGAGCGATCCTAGACGAACTTAGAGCACAAGACTGGGTTCCTCGTTCTATTAGAGAAAAAGCTAAGGTTATCGATAGAGCTTACTCAAAGCTAGAGTCTGAGCTTGGAAGACCAGCTACTGATGAAGAAATGTGTGCAGAGCTAAAAGTATCTAAAGAAGAATTTCATGACATGTTAAATAAAGCTAAATCTGTATCAATGCTTAATATTGACGATTCAGCTACTTTTAATAGAAATGACAAGAAAACAATGGCCGGGATGAACGAAGAAAGTAAACACGTGAATCCATTTACTGCTGTTTCAAATAAAAACTTCAGAGAAAAAATTAAAGAGGGAATCTCTCAATTACCTGAGAAGCAAAGACTAGTATTATCTCTTTATTACTATGAAGATTTAAACCTTAAGGAAATTGGTCAGGTACTAGACGTAACTGAATCAAGAGTATCACAACTTCACACACAAGCAGTGTCTAAGCTGAAAGCTAAGCTACAAACGATGTTCGAAGGTTATGAAGAGCTTGTAAGCTAATATTTTCCTGTATAAATTACTACAAAATATATAAGCCTTCGTAATGAAGGCTTTTTTTTATTTTATCAATAAAGAGAAGTTTTTTCCTTTAAATTTCCCCAGAAAAAATGCATAATATTTAGAGAAATCATCGACGAATTCACAGGAAGTGAAGGGTCTTAATGACATGATGTTGACTATCAAAAATTATATTTTAAAGAAAAATACTTTTACTCAAAAATCTTTGACATGCCTTTTTGGCAGGAGTTCTAAATGACGTTACGCTTCGGTAAACCGCTCTACGTATACTTTTGTGCTGCTATGTTGACTCTCTTTGCGGTCATGAGCGCTGGTGTTTACATGTATTGGGAAAGAGGTCCAGCCAATATGGATCGCGTTGCTCAAATCTTTGAATCAACAGTTCAACTAGATAGTTTGAATAAGGAAGCGGGATTTAAGAGGATTAAAACTCTTGTGCAAAGGGATAGAGTACGTGAAGCAATTGCTTACTTCGAAACGCTTCAAGGTAAGATTGCTAATTTAAATAATCTTGAAACAGTTAAGTCATACGATAACTTCGAAGAAGATATGCAACAGTTAAAGGGAAGCTTAAATAATATGCTTTCTTTTTCAAGTAAATCAACACTCATTAGCGTTCTAAGAACTAAGGTTGAAAATTTCAAAAGCTTTGTTGTTCATAATCAGTGGAGAACATTAACAAGAGTGTCGACAAAGATTCAAGCAAAGATTTCAACAGGGGCGACTAAAGCACCTAATTTTTATACATATAAGAAATTAAACTCAATCCATAAATCAATTAATAACGATATCAAATATATGGAGGCGGTAACTCAGAGTTCTGTTCTTTCAAGAGAAGATAAGAATCTTATCATGATTAAACTAGGAACTTTAAAAACTGAGTTGAACCTTCTTGAAAAGTCTCTAAACTCTCTTAGAAGTTTTTACACTAGCTATGGAGTAGCAGAGAAGAGTTATCTAAATTGGTTATCAAGTGTTGAGCCTGCACTAGCATTAAAAAAGATTTCAATCGTAAAGAGTTCTCAAACAACACTTTACGCTATGGGATCAATTGTAGGTTTAGTTTTCTTATTTCTTATTATTGGACACTTTGTTTATACAAAAGCGGGAAGGGCCCAAAAGCAACAAGTTGAAAAAGAAATGCTTGGTGTAATTAAAGAAGGTCTTATTCCTGTTAAGGCCGCAATCAATGATTCTTGGAGCCAGGGTTTCAAAGAAGAACTTGATAAGTATCGTGAGTATGTACATAAGAGAATGAGTTTTGGGTCGATCTTTCAAGATGCTATGCCATTCTCGTCGATCCTTTTGGACTCTAACCTAAATCTTGTATGGGCCAATACTCTTTTCTATGATCACTGGGATTTAGATGAGAAGGTAAAACAAGATTCAAACGTGACTTGGGATTTCCTGCAAAGATATACAAACCTTGGTGAGAATGATCCTGTCGTTTGCGCGATTAAAGAAAATATTGCGGGAATTTATCAGATTCAGGTTAAAACAGAAAATAGCGAAGAAGCTGCTCCATTTGAAATGTATGTTTCACCAGTTGAGTATGCAGGGCAAAAAAGAATCATGGTTATTTTCTATCCATTAAGAAGCTTAGAAGAGACACTAGGGAATCAGATGAAATCTTTAGTTTCTCCTGTTTCTAAAACTCTTGATGCTCTTCTTGATAATAGATTTCAAGGTGACTTTATTGAGAGAGTACAAGATGACTTCGAAGCAGCTGGTATTGAGCATGTCTTTAAGAAATTTACGAAATTAAATGACTTTTATAATTCTCAAAGAAATGGTCTGATGAATGAGATTGAAACGATTGAGAATACACTATTTGAACAATATAAAATGATGGATGATGTGAAGATTATCTTTGATGGACAAAAAGATCTTCAACATGACGCTATTACAAAGTTCTCTTCAGCAAAAGAACATATTGTTTCTGTCGTTGATATGAGATCTCAGTTTGAATATATGATGAATCAAATGTCAGAGTTAGGTTCTGAGTTATTTGAAGAGGAGTTAACTCTTATTACTAAAGCCACTGAAATCAGTGAAGTCATGGAGGAAAACTCAAGAGCTATGGAATCACTAGTTAAATCTAGAGATGATTTCAAAAAGCTTAAGTCTCAAGTAGAGATGTTCAGATCAAGAGTTGGGCAAATCTTAGAACACTCGAGAAACTCTGATTGGACTAGTTCAAAAAATGTTCAAGGTATGCAAAGACTGAAGTCTGAACTTATGGATTTTGAGAATGTATTAACTTCATTTTCAAGAGTCGCAACATCACTAGATGTTGGTTTATCTAAAGTGCAGATTATTATGCAATCTAAAGAAATGCCAGAGATGGGTGAGACAAAGAAAGTATTTGAATCTCTAAGAACTCAAATGGAAGAGTTATCATCTGAGTCAGCCAAGCTCGGTAGAGTTGGACAGGCAAAAGATGAAGAACTCATTAAGTCATTAAAGGGACTTTTCCTTAGCTTCCAAAACCTGAGAGTTAAGACAAAAGAGATTGATGATATGATTATGGAACCATATCAAAACGATCAGCACTTCGAAGAAGATTTACCAGAAAATAATGCATAAACATAAAAAGAAAGAGCTCCTCTATGAGGAGCTTTTTTTTGTCAAAGGATAGAGTATAAAAGCAATAATTAGTCTTCTTATATTTAGTTTGTTTTCTTTTCTTGCTCATTCTCAAAGCTTTGAAGTTGATAG